>CACOLU010000004.1 GCA_902628045.1 uncultured Candidatus Actinomarina sp.
GGAAAATAAATGTTATTTAATTATCAGGGCTCAGTTATCGCAGCACTCTTAGGGCTTGCCCTTGCTGCATATTTTGCAAATAGAATTTTATCAATAGAAGTTACAGATAATAAAGTACAAAGTTTATCCGATGCAATTAGAAAAGGATCAATGGCATTTCTAAAGCGTCAATATTCTTGGGTAAGCATCTTTGTTGTTGTTTTAGCAGTATTGATTTCCACATTAACTGAATGGGGATATCCGTGGGGGTCTCTAGCATTTGTCGGGGGAGCTTTATTTTCATCACTTGCCGGTTTTATTGGTATGAGAATTGCAACTGCTGCAAATGGTAGGACTACAGAAGCCGCAAGGGATGGTGGCACCTTAAAAGCATTGCCAGTAGCGTTTAGAGGTGGTGCTGTTATGGGGTTTTCAGTTGCAGGACTTGGCGGCTCTTCAATAGCTCTTTTTGCTAGAGTTGGTGGTGGAATTTATACAAAAGCTGCTGACGTGGGTGCTGACTTAGTTGGTAAAGTTGAAGCTGGAATTCCAGAAGATGACCCAAGAAACCCAGCAACAATTGCAGATAATGTTGGTGACAATGTTGGCGACGTTGCAGGAATGGGAGCAGACCTTTTTGAGAGCTATGTTGGATCTCTAGTAGCTCCACTTGCATATGCTGCAATAGTTTTCAGTAGTACAGATGTGCTACCATCATTACTTTTCTTTCCACTAGCTGTTGGAACAATTGGCATGCTAGCATCAATAGTTTCATCTTTTTTAGTAGTCCCCAAAGAAGGAAAGCTTGCTCAGGCATTACATAGAGGAACATATTCTGCAGCAGGCCTTACTGCTATTGGCGTTTACTTTTTATCGAATGCAATGTTTTCAGATTATTCAGAAAACCCAATTGGTTTATTTATTTCTGTCATTATCGGACTATTAGTTGGAATAACTGTTGGACAAATATCTGAGTGGTTTACATCTGATCATTATTCAATTGTAAAAAATATTGCTGATCAAGCTAAAACTGGACCAGCAACTGTAGTTTTGTCAGGAATTTCCGAAGGAATGAGATCTGCAGCATTTTCTGTTGTCGTTGTGGTAGTAGGTGTTGGGGGAGCTTATACATCTGGTGCATGGGCTTTGGGAGAATCTGGAGGAATATATGGTGTAGCAGTTGCGGCAATTGGGGTTCTAGCAACATTAGGAATTACAGTTGCTGTTGATGCATACGGCCCAATAGCAGACAACGCTGGTGGTATTGCTGAAATGGCTCATTTAGATCCTGAAGTTAGAAAAGCAACAGATGAATTAGATTCGTTAGGAAACACTACTGCAGCAATTGCCAAAGGTTTTGCAATCGGTTCAGCAGCAGTAACCGCTCTTGCGTTGTTCTCAGCATTTGTTCAAAGTGCTGGACTTACAGAGCTAGATATTACTCAGGTTGAAGTTACAGCTGGACTATTTTTAGGTGGAATGTTCCCATTTTTATTTGCAGCTATGACAATTAACGCTGTTGGTAGAGCAGCTTTCAAAATGATTGAAGAAGTAAGAAGACAATTTAGAGAGATTCCTGGATTAAGAGAAGGTAAAGAAGGCGTAACACCAGAATATGAAAAATGTGTTGATATTGCCACAACTGCAGCTTTAAAAGAAATGCTTTTACCTGGCGGTTTGGCTATTGTCCTACCACTTGCGATTGGATTTTGGAACAAAGAGGCTTTAGGTGGATTTTTAGCTGGAGCATTGGTTACAGGCTTCTTACTTGCTATCTTTATGGCTAACTCAGGTGGTGCTTGGGACAATGCTAAGAAGTATATCGAAGCTGGTGGTGGAGCAGGTAAAGGTTCGGAAGAACACAAGGCTGCTGTGATCGGCGATACAATAGGTGATCCATTTAAAGACACATCTGGTCCAGCAATGAATATTGTCATTAAAGTGATGACAATTGTAAGCCTAATATTTGCATCTGCTTTTTAAATTAATTGAAAACAGTTCATTTCATAAGACATGGTGAAACTGAGCATAATGCATTAAAAGTTTGGCAAGGTCATACTGACACACCATTAAATAGTAAAGGGTTAGAACAAGCCAAATTATTATCTGAAAGAATAAGTGGTAGAATCGAGAAAGTATTCTCTTCTGATTTAAAAAGAGCATCTCAAACAGCTTCATTTTTGTCAAGCTCCCCAATTCTTAGAGATAATCTTAGAGAGATTAATGTTGGAGAATTTACAGGAATGTCTGTGAAAGACACCTACACTTCAAATCAGGAAATTTTTCAATCACTACAAAGTGATTCTTTTCAATTTCCTAATGGTGAATCTGTACAAGAATTTAAAGACAGAGTAAAGAATGAATTAGAATACATTTTTAATCAGACTGAAGAAGATTCAGAAACTGTTGTTGTTACACATGGATTTTTTATAGGCACTGCAATTGGTTTGACATTAGGGTTTAACACGTATCCTTTTCCAATTGGAGATATAACAAATACTTCAATTTCAACAATTGTAAAAAGAGAAACAGTTACTCAGGTAAATAAATTTAATGACTCGATTCATTTGAACAAAGAGAATATAGATTTTCCAGCTGAATCTAAAGATAATGTTTTAACATTCATTAGACATGGACAGACTGATTCAAATTTAAAAGGCATTTGGCAAGGTCATGTAGACAATCCTTTAAACAAAACAGGAATAAAAGAGGCAAGCCTTTTAAAAGATTTATTTAAAAATTATGATCTTTATATTTCCTCTCCATACAAAAGAGCAAACCAAACCATATCCTTAATCACTGAAAACAATATTGAAATTTCTAACGAGTTAACCGAGATGGACTTGGGTCAGTGGGAAGGTTTAACAACTTCTGAGCTATTAAACAAGTATCAAGAAAACTTTATACAAGCATTATTTATAAATCATAAAACGAAATATGGCATTGATGGCGAGTCAATACATGAAGCAGGAAAAAGAGTTGAAAATCTCATAAACGATCTTGAAAAGAAAAAGTTATTAATGGCAAGCCATGGAGGAACTATTAAGTCAGCAATTACAAAATTAATAAAATCTCCAGATTCAAAAGCGGCAGCAGCATTTACTATTCCAAATAATCTTGGAGTTTCTTGTTTGGTACCTAAAGATAACAAATATATTCTTTGGTCTTATAATGTAGGAAAAATAGGATATGAAAACATTAGTTATAACAAATGATTACTCACCAAAAAAAGGCGGTATTTCTACATATATTAAATCTTTTACAGAGAATTTAGATTTTGAGACCTTTGTTTATGCACCTAATTGGGCTGAAGGTGATAATGTAATTAATTCTAAATATGGTTTTATCTTTGCTGGAAATAGATTCGTACGTGAAATAAACGATATTGTAAATCAAAAAAATATAGAAATTATCTTACATGCTTCAAGCAATCCACAATTCTTATTAGTAAATCAACTTGAAAAATTAGGAAAAAAACAATACATGATTGTTCACGGAGCTGAATTTAATATAATCAACTCAATTCCTATAATAAAAAAAATATTGAAAAAAAGTTTTAATGCACTGGAAAAAATATTTACTGTCAGCTTTTTTACTGCAAGGAAACTAGAAGATATTTCTGAAACTGAAATTGTTTTGATAGGGGCTGGAGTAGAGTCAAATGATTACACAAAAAATTACTCTAATAAAGATCACCTAACAATCGGAGTTGCAAGCAGATTTGTATCAAGAAAAAAGATTGATTGGGTAATAGATGCCTTGCATGAGTTAAAGATGGACGGAGTTAATGTTGACCTGAAGATCTTTGGATATGGAAAGTTAGAAAAATATTTAAAAAAATTGAGCCAGGTCTCATCGCCTCATATTGAATTTTATAGCGACGAAGAAGAACATTCTTTATCAAACTTTTATAAAGAACTTGATATCTTTGTAATGCCGGCCAAATCAAGATTTTTCGGAAGAGAATTTGAAGGACTAGGCCTTGTTTACTTGGAAGCAGGTAGTTTTGGCTTACCTATTTTAGTTGGAAGTTCTGGTGGAGCTTTTGAAACTATTATTCCAGGAAAAACTGGTTTTATTGTCGGTTCAAGACAAGATATATATGATGGCGTAAAGTATTTTAATGACAACCCTGAAGAGATTGAACAGTTTGGTAAGAAATCAAAAGTTTTTGTCGAAGAAAACTTTTCTTGGGATAAAACTATAAATAAGTTTACTTCAGAAATTTAGACCTTTTCGCTATCTCCAAACAGTGAAATTATTTCCTCTTTTTTAATAGTTAGGGCATCCCTGGGGTTTTCTAAAGGTTTATTTTTTTTCTCAATAAGGATTTTATTGACAAGGTTATCTTTAGTAGCATCTTCTGGCTTCATTCTAAATCTTCCCCTGTAGAAAACAATTTCAAGAGATTTAGCTAAACCAACTAAATGTTCTTTAGATAGTTTCTTAATATATTTTTCATCTAATAAATAGTGATTGTTTATCATTTCAATCATTTTATTTTTTGTTGCATTTTTTGGAATTTTAAGAATTTCTCCACCTAAATAATTTGAAATAACTTTATTTTTTTCTTCATCTAGCAATTCTCTGAGTTGATCTTTTGATAATTCTTGCAGTTCGTCATTATCAAATACAGTTCTATTTTTTTGTTTCATTGCATATCCACCATAGGGGCCCACAGCTGAAGAATATGTCCAACCACCAACCTCAACTACATTTCTTGGATTTTTTGCAGATAATGAGAATCTTTCGATACATTGTTCCTCAGTTAAAGTATCTGGATCTTCACCTTCAAATATTGGACCAATAAGGTTTTTGAATTGACATTTTTCTTGTCTAACACCTTTTTGTTTTTCACCATGCTGAATATAAAAACCTCCATTAGGTCCAAGTTTTATGAATATTGAGGCAGAACAGTGATTGCATTTGGAAACTATTCGCTCTTTTTTTAAACTTTCTTCTTGATGATTTTCTAGTTCTTTGATGTATTCATTTTCTATTTCTTCAAGTGTAATTTCTGGTGGAAGGCCAACCTTGAAATCGTCATCTCTTAATAGATAAGGGTACGGAATTTTACCTTGTATTCTTCCAGTTTTAACAACGTATCTTGATTCAAATGGAAGATTTACAGTAGTAAGTAAAAGAGGGTCTTGAACACCATAATGTTCAATATGATTATTAATTGTATTAAATGAGTTTTCTAAAAATTCTATTTTAGATTTTTCTGGATTACTACTTTCTAAGATTTTATCAAGATCATCTTCCATTGATTTTGAAAACTCATAATCTATATATTTATTAAAATGTGGTTTCATAAAATTATTAATTAAAGCCATTGCTAAAATTCTAGGTTTTAAACTAGATTCAGCATTTATGAAAACAGATGTAATACTCTCAATGATGGACACGTAGGTAGAAGGTCTACCTATTCCAAGCTCCTCTAGTTTGTTAATTAGTGAAGTTGATGAATATCTATTTGGCGGATTTGTAAATTTTTCTTCTTTTTCTGCAGAAACAATAGACACCTCATCATTTTCTTTTAAGTTTGGTAACTCTTGAGACTTTTCAGTAGCATCTTTTATTAAATCTCTATAACCACCAAATATCCATGTGGTTCCAGAGATGCTAAGTGTTAGAGAAGAATATTCAGGATCTGTAACTTCGATTTCAATTGTTTTAGTTATTCCCTGAGCATCTGTCATTTGTGAGGCTACTGTGGTGTTAAAAATTAATTTATATAACTTGTATTCATCGCTATCTTCTTTGTGAGTTAGTAGTAATTCTTCAGGTGTAATAAATTTATCGCCAGACGGTCTTATTGCCTCATGAGCTGCTTGGGCATTTTTTGTATCACCATATAAGTTTGGTTGAGGAGGTAAATGTTTGCTTGAAAAATTTTCAGAAATATAATCACGGGAAGCTTTGATCGCATTATCAGAGAGTCTTATAGAGTCTGTCCTCATATATGTAATTAATCCCTCTTGGTAAAGTCTTTGAGCAATGCCCATTGTTTTTTTTGGCTGAAAGCCTAGATTGCTTCTCGCAGAAGTTTGCAAACTTGTAGTTTTAAACGGCTTAGGAGGCTTTCCGCTTCTTGAAGATTCTTTTATATTTGAAATTTTTGCAATCGAATTAGTTAATATCTCTACTATTTTTTCAGCATCATTTTTATCAAGATACTTCTTATCTTTATTTGTTTTTTCACCTTTATCGTTAAAGTCAGCTGATGTTGCAATTCTCTTTTCATCAACTTTTTTTAAATTAGCATCAAAATTAACTTCATCACTTCCACAATTTGCTTTTATTTCAAAATATAAAGATTTAACAAATCTTAATCTTTCTTCTTCTCTCTCAACAATAAGCCTTATTGCTGGCCCTTGAACCCTACCTGTCGATATAAAAGCACCACCTAAATCTCTAACTTTTGGAGAAATTTCATAACCAATCATTCTGTCTAGGGTTCTCCTAGCTTCATAGGATTTAAACTTACCTACATCAATTATGTCAGGATTACTAATAGCTTTAGTCACTGCTGATTCAGTTATTTCATTAAATTTAATCCTTTTAGGCTCGCCTTTAATTTCAAGTGCTTCTTTTAAATGGTAAGCAATTGCTTCACCCTCTCTATCATCATCAGTTGCTAAGTAAACTTCTGGAGCTTTATCCGCTATTTCTTTTAGTTCACTTACTATTTTTTTTCTGTCTTCAGGTATGACGTATATGTTTTCAAAATTCCCAGGTTTAACTGCCCCCCATAAAATTTTCTTAGTATCAAATTTAGAAGGTATAGATTTTGTGTTTCTAGGAAGATCTCTTATATGACCAACACTTGACTTAACTATATAGTCAGGGCCTAAAATTTTTGATATAGTTTTAACTTTTGTTGGTGACTCAACAATTACTAAAGGCTTTGACATGTTCTTATTGATAACACTATTTTGTTCATATGTACAGTATTTAGGAAAAAAAGTATTTTTAAATATTATTAGGATTAAAGAAAAGAAATGAAATCAGTAAAAATATTTTCAAGATCACCCTTTTCTATTTTGTGGTGGTCAGGCACCCTTTCTAGTTTTGGTGACTGGGCAACGCTTTTTGCATCTGTAGCACTTGCTAGTTATTTAGGTGCAACTGATGGAAATTCTGAAATAACTGCTGTAGTCCCTGTTGTAGCAAGAATAATTCCAGCATTCATGTCTTCATTTGCTGGTCTATTAGCTGATAGATTTAATAAAAAGAATGTAATGATTATCAGTGATTTAGTAAGGATGGTTGTTGTTTTAGGATTATTTTTTACCACAACTCTTTTTCAACTATTTTTAATAAACTTTATTGCTGAAATCTTTTCATTAATCAGACAACCTTCAAGAGAGGCAATTGTTCCAGAATTAGTGGAAAATAATTACTTAGTTAAAGCAAATTCATTGTTTGTTGTTGGAACCTATGCATCTCTTCCTTTGGCATCTTTACTATTTGGATTTTTTTCTGATGCAAAGTTTATAGAATCAATTGTTTCATACGGCAATGGCTGGAGTGGTTCAGTTGTATTTTTGGTAGATTCATTAACATTTTTAATATCATCTATTTTATTATTTTCCTTAAAAACAAGTTCTCAAAGTGTTGGAACCACAACTCAAAACAATGCTCTTTCTGACCTAAAAGAAGGAATAAATTATTTTTTTAAAAATAAAGAACTTAGGACTGTAACAACATCTATAGCTCTTAGTCTTATTGGCGCTGGGGCATTGTTTGTTTTGGGGAGTTCGTACCTTACACAATCACTCAAATTTACTCAGAGCTCATTTGGTTTCATGATTGCTTCATTTGGTTTTGGAATTGTATTCACAATGGTAATTTTGAGTTATTTTGTAACCACTTTTAATAGAGTGTCTTTTTTTATTGGCATCAGTATGATTATCACAGGCCTTTCATTACTTTTTGCCTTTAACTCTTATGAGTTTTCTACTATTTTATTTTTTATCTTTATTTCTGGAATTGGTTCAGGCTCTGTTTATTTACTAACAATTAGTTATTTACAAAGCACAACTTCTGAAAATCTTCGAGGTAGAGTTTTTGGTAATTTTTATACAATAGGGAGATTATCACTGTTGGTTGCAGTTTTCATTTCTGGTTTTGTCGCAAGTTTTGCAAATAACTTCTTTGAGGTAGATGGGGTTTTATTGGTACTTAGATTAAGTTCCTGCTTTATATTATTTTCTGGATTCATGACTTTTATAAGGGGGTATAAAAAATTAATAAGAGAGTATGGGTTTGAAAATTCAAATTTTAACAAGTTAAGATTAAATCTTGAGAGCAATGAGGATGAGCCATTATGAATTCTAATTACATAGCCTTTGAAGGAATTGATGGATCTGGTAAAACCAGTATTATTGAAAATCTTTCAGATATTTTAAATTCTCAAAACAAAGATCACATAATTGTAAGAGAACCTGGAGGAACATCTGTTGGTGAAGGGATAAGAGAATTATTATTAAGTCATGATTATCAAGTAAACCCACTAGCAGAAGCACTTCTTATGAGTGCAAGTAGAGCTCAGTTGATCCAAGAAACAGTAAAGCCGTCACTTGATAGTGGACAAATAGTTATCACAGATAGATCTGCATATTCATCCGTTGCTTACCAAGGGGTTGGAAGGGAGTTAGGATATAAAAAAATATATGAATTAAATGATTTGGCAATTAAGAGCATTTGGCCAAAAAAAGTAGTACTTCTTGATATTGATCCAAAAGTATCTTTATCTAGACAAAAGATTGTTGACAGAATTGGAAGTGGAGAAATTGAATTTTTTCAAAAAGTTCGCAGCGGATACTTGCAACTTGCTAAAGAATTTGAAAATGACTTTCTAGTTTTAAATGCTGAGAAAAATATTGATGTAAATATAGAGGCCATTTGTGGCTGGTTAGAAATTGACAACAGTAAATAAAAAATTATTACAAGAAGTAGAAGTACCATTTCACTCCTATTTGTTATTTTCAAATTTTTCATCTGAGTTAATGAAACAAGCAAAAATGTTTGCAATGTTATTAGCTTTTGATTCAAAAGATTACGCTGAACACCCCGATATCAAGATTATAGATTCTGAAAATCTAAACACTTTAGGAGTTGAAGATATTAGAGATGTTATTAATAAAGATAGTCTTTCACCTATTGAGGGTAGATATAAAGTAGTAATATTTCCTCCCGTAAAGTCATTAACCGAAGAAGCATCAAATGCATTACTTAAAACTATAGAAGAGCCTTCAAGTAGAAGTATTTTTATAATTTTATCTTCAGGTAAGTTTTGGTCACATGCACGAGACGATTCTCAAAACACAATTTTATCTACGATAAAAAGTAGATGTAGGACAATATTTCTTGAATCTGAGAATGAAATTAAATTTGATTTTTCAACTTTAGATTTCGAAAAATTTTTAGATGGTACATATTTAAATTTGGATGTAGAGAAGAACTTAGTTGAAAAATTACAAGAAGCTACACAGGATCTTAAGGAAATTAACGAAACTGAATCAGAAAGAATAAAACATTACCAAATTTTTCTCAACACAATTAATGAGTTCGTTTCCAATTTTGACGAAACCAGAAACATAACTTCAAACTCTGTTTTAGTAGAAAGTCTTACTTATTTAGGAAGTTCATTAATTATCCAGGAAAACCTTGATCAAGATTACTATGATTTTATTCTAAAACTTGAAACTGCAATGCAAGAGATAAGTTCTGGTATGAGACCTCAAATAGTATTAAGTAATCTAACAATAAATTCAGGTTCAAATGAATAGAATTGTTTTACTTGGCACAGGCTGCCCTAGTCCAAGCCATATTCGCTACGGTCCAAGCACTTTAATCTCTACAGAAAAACATAAAATATTGATAGACGCTGGTTCTGGAGTAACACAAAGATTGAGCGAGTTCGGATTAGCCCCATCAGAAATAGATATCATTTTAATTACGCACCTTCACTCGGACCATATTGTTGATTTATATCAACTTTATATTTCAGGGTGGCACACTGGAAGAACTAGGCCATTTAAAATCGTTGGACCAAAAGGTATAAAAAAGTTTTTCGATAAAACTGTCGAAGCATATGCAGATGAATTAAATCTGAGAGTCGACTGGGAGAAAAGACCTAATCATGAAGGTTTAGATATAAACATTATTGAAATTGATAATGAATTTATTTATGAAGAAATGGGCATAAAAATAACAAGTATTGAAGTACAACACCAACCTGTTGAGCCAGCTTATGGGTATCAAGTTTTCGTAGATGATAAAAAAATAACTTATTCAGGTGACACGCGATATAGTAAAAATTTAGAGAAAGCTTCAAAAAATGCAGAATACTTAATTCATGAAGTTTTTGTAAGCCTTGCTTTTAATGAGAAAAGGATGACAGAAGATACACTAAAGAATGTAAAAGATTATCATTCTACGCCAAAAGATGTTGGTACTTTAGCAAAAGCAGCAAATGTAAAAAAGCTAATATTAAACCATTTTGTTCCACCCGTATTTGATGAGGAAACTCTCAAGGCTGAAATATCGAAATATTACAAGGGTGAAATAATTATTGGTAAAGATCTAGATGAGTTTGTTTTATAATTTGATGAACAATCTTTTCAACTTCTTTGATTAGTTGTAAAATACAGTCATGGAAATACCTAAAGTACCTGGTTTACCAATAATTGGTCACTCTATACCATTTCAAAGAGATGCGCTTAATTTTACAGCTGAGAAGCAAAAAAAATATGGAGATATATTTCAGATTTCACTGTTAAATGAGAATTTTATAGTTCTTTTAACTCCTGAAATTACAAAAGAGGTCTTTTTAGATAAAGATGACAATTTTTCTTCAAAAGAAGGATGGGCAGTCACATTAGGTCCAACATTTGAAAATGGATTGATGCTTCGTGACTTTGATGACCATAAGTATCATAGAACTCTTCTTCAAGATTCTTTTAGACACGATGCAATTCGTAATTATCTTTCTATTATTCAACCAATTATCGATAATTGGATAGAAAGCATAAAAACTCAAAAATCATTTAATTTGTATGAATCAATAAAACAATTAATGTTCAATATATCTCTAAGTTTATTTTTTTTAGATGTAAAAAACCATGAATCCCAAAAGTTAAATAATCTTTTTATGGATTCTATTGCATCTGCAACATCAGCTGTTCGATGGCCTCTTCCATTTACCCAACTAAAGAAGGGCCTTAAAGCTAGAGAGTATCTACTTGATTATTTTCAGTCTAAGTCCCAGATGATTGATGAAGAAAGTAAAAAAACACTATTTGCAGAATTAGTAAACACAAATAAAGGAGATGCTGGACTTAGTAATTTTGAGATTGCAGAACACATGATTTTTTTGCTACTTGCAGCTCATGACACAACAACAATAACACTTACTAATTCCATTTATAATCTCTCAAAAAATACAAATTTTTTAAATGATCTTCGAAAAGAAGCTTCAGAAGTTGATCCACTGGATATAACATCACTTAAAAATGGAAATTTTGCAGAATCAATTTTTAAAGAAGCAATCAGATTTTACCCACCAGTTCCATTTTCAATAAGAAGAGTTATGAGAGATACAAAAATTGGAGGCTACGATGTAGATGGTGGGACTTATCTAACAATAAGTCCTTTACTCATACATCATGATGAGAGGTATTGGGATAATCCGTCAATTTTTGATCCGTACAGATTTATAGATCCAAGCTATACGAATCAAGCTTATTTCCCCTTCGCTGGGGGTGCGCATACCTGTATTGGAAAGTTTTTTGCTAGTTATATGTTTAAAAATGTAATTTATAAGTATGTTCAAAATGTTGAGCTACCTTCAATTGACAAAAGTCTAAATATTAGGCCTACTCCAATCCCTCACCCCATTGAGGACGTTAAAGTAACAATTTAAGACTCAATCATCTTCCACAAATGCAAACAAGCGTGAGTTTTGTATGGATCCCATTTTTCTGCATAAGTTTCAAAATGTTTTTGAGTTGCATTTTTATCAATCATTCCTAGTTGAATCATTGCTTGTCTTAAAGCAGCATCACCATATGAAAAAATATTCTTATTACGAATACAAAACATTTCAAACATGTCAACACTCCAAGGACCAATTCCAAAAATTTTTAATAATGACTTTTCTCTTTCGGCCTGAGTAAGACTGAAAAAATTTTTCACTGATTGTGTTTCAATCCAAATGATTACCGCTTTAATTGATTTGGCTTTGTTAAGGCTTAACCCTAAATTTTTTATTTGAAGAATATTAAGTTTTTCAAAGTTTTCTACTTTAAAACATTTTTCATTAAAATTTTCTAATATCTTACCTTTTATGCTTTTGGCAGCCAATGTTGAGATGAATTGTGAAATAATTATATCTACAAGGGCATTAAAAGGATCTTTTTTATGGGTTGAAAATTTTATGGGTCCATTAGCTTTAATAACTTTTGATAAAATTTTATCTTTTTTAATTAAAAATTTTTCTTCTATAGAGAAATCAGGATTCATTTAGTCAATATCGAGTTTATTTAATTTCTTTAAATTTAAAAATAAAAACACACTCACAAACATACCTACAGAAACTAATCCTTTAAAACCCACTAGCAAATAAGATATTCCTAACGTCGTGTGGGCTGCAAAGCTTCCTAAGAATACATATGAATCACTGCGAATATTTAAAGGGGTCTTAAATTTTAAAGAAAATTTAGATATTGCTGAACTAATTGCCACGTAATTGAAGTTCCAACCAAGGCCAAGCAAATAAAGTCCAATTTTAAGTCCAAGCGGTCCTGAGTCAAAAAATGTTGTCAAACAGCTTATGAATAAAATTCCAGTACCAATATATGTAAAACTTTTGTATCCGTACTTGTCAACATAATTACCTAAAATAGGAGATAGTAAAAACATCCCAAGTGTGTGGTAGCTAATAATAACACCGACTAATTCAACAGTTTCGCCAATATCTTTCACATGAAGGGGCGTTGCAGACATAATTACGACCATTGTGAAATGATTCAGAACTAAAAGAAGTGTTAATATACTTCCATCTTTTTTTGATTCAATTTCTTTTTGTACAACTTTTTCTACTTCTGCTGGGTCTCGTAACGAGCTGTTAGACGAAGTAAAGGTTAAAACGGATGCGGATGCAAAAAGCATACCAACCATTGCAACTATATAACCAACAATTAACTCAGAATTAAATAAGTTTTCAAAGTAGTCAGAGTAGACACTAACTAATCTTGGTCCAAAAACTGATCCAAAAACGGAAAACCAAACCGCTAGAGATAATGCTGTAGCTTTAAATTTTTCACTTGCTACAAATGAAGCAGCATATCTAGATTGAAGTGTTGCTGATTGTCCAAATCCAAGTATTAATGCTCCAACCATCAATAAAAAGAATGAGTCAACAATAAGACTGTAAAACAACACTACACTTCCAATTGCTCCAACAAAAAATGTCACAGATAGTGCAGCAAGTCTTGAATATTTCTTTGAAATTTTATAAAACATTTGGGTTCCAAGAAAAGCACCACCAACTCCTACAGCATTTGGAAACCCAAGAAATAAAGGATTATTTGAAACTTCTCTTGCAGCTAACACAGTAACAGTGATGGCAGCTATGAAACCAATTGATGAAAAGCCAACTGATAGTAAAAGACCAGATATTTTTTTAGTATCGGAAATCATAGTTAAAGATTAGCCAAAGAATTATTTAAAGTTTCGTATGTATATTAATTGAAATTCATAATAATTTCATTACTATACAAGTTGCATAGAGAGAGGAATTCCTCAGCAACCTAGTTGCCAACTAAGGTGCTTTTTGATGTGGTTATACAACAAAAATTGGCGTTCTTAAACTTGCATAATTAATTTTGGAGTTTTTTTGACAAAATATGTAACTGCCGAAACTGTTTCGCCTGGGCACCCAGATAAAATTGCAGACTTAATCTCAGATTATGTTCTTACCAAAGCTTTGCAAAATAATAGTTCATCAAGAGTTGCAGTAGAGACTTTTCTTACTGGAACAAAGAAAGGTGGTTTAGTTCTTGTTGGTGGAGAAATTAGTGAGGTCGCAGCAATATCTACTGATGAAGTTATTTCAATTGTTAAAGAAGCATTGAAAATAACTATAAAAACTAGTTTTGAAGATTTTGATTTTGATAATTTATCAATTTATAACGAATTAACTCCACAATCTGAGGAAATTCGAGCAGCTGTTGAAGATGATGTGGACCAAGGTGCTGGCGATCAAGGAATTATGATAGGATTTGCAACTAATAAAACAAAATCGTTTATGCCACCAACATTTGATATTTCCAGAAACATACAAAAATCTCTATGGGATCTTCAAAAATCAGATGAGATGCTTGATCTTGACTCAAAAGTACAAGTAACTAGTGGAGGAGAAATAACAAAAGTTGTCGTATCGACCCAACATAAGAGAGAGATTAATATGGAAAAACTATTTGAAGATGTTTCAAGTATTGTCGCTCACCATGTTGAATCTGAATTTAAGTTAGATTTGAATCCATCTGGATCATTTGTCAAGGGAGGTCCAGCTGGTGATACTGGGCTTACTGGTCGAAAGATAGTTGTTGATTCTTATGGCCCAACAATACCAGTAGGCGGTGGTGCATTTTCAGGAAAAGATCCTAGTAAGGTAGATAGATCAGCTGCTTATGCTGCAAGACATTTAGCAAAAAATGTTGTAGCACATAAATTAGCAAGTGAATGTTTAGTGAGAGTTTCATATGCAATTGGTAAAGCTGAACCATACGAGTTATCAATAGACACTTTTGATACACTTAAAATTGAAGAAAGTAAATTAAATGATTTTGTTGGAAAGTTTGATATGAAACCAGGAGCTATTATTGAAAGATTAAACCTAACTAAAGTAGATTACAGAAGAGATACTTTATTTTCTCATTTTGGACATGATGAGAGAAGTTGGGAAAAAATAGAAAACATTTAATAGTCTTGAAATCATTTGATATAATTTTAGAAGCATACAGAGAAGGTTAAGACCTCGGCAACCTGGATGACTATTCAAGGTGCTAGAAGATGTGGCAGAAATGCAACTAATTAGTCAAACTCCTTCTCCAAGATAAAGGAGAAATAATTGAAGTTTAATTCAAAATTAATACATGCAGGCTGGGATTCAGATGCTGATGCAGAAGGGTCTATAACAGTACCAATTTATAAAACTACAGCATACCAATTTAATAACACTGAACATGCTGCAAATTTATTTGGTTTAAAAGAGTTTGGAAATATATATTCCAGACTTGGCAATCCAACAGTTGGGGCACTTGAAGCAAGGCTCACAGCACTAGAAGAGGGGGCAATGTGTGTTGCTCTTTCATCAGGAACTTCAGCAGTAATGTATTCACTTATAAACATTATGAGTCAAGGAGATAATTTTGTTACAGCTAACCAACTTTATGGTGGAACTTACACAATGTTTGATAACATTTTACCTGAATATGGTATTGATTCTAAAAAAGTTGATATTACTGATTTGTTAGCAGTTGAAAATGCAATCGACGACAAAACAAGAGCAATTTATTGTGAAACTATAACAAATCCGGGTTTAGTTGTTGCAGATATCTCAGCTTTATCTGAGATTGCGCACTCAAAAGGCATCCCTTTAATTGTTGATGCAACATTTACTACTTCAGCTATATTAAAACCTTTTGAATTTGGTGCAGATATTGTTGTTTATTCATTAACAAAGTGGATGTCAGGTCACGGAAGGGTTATTGCTGGAGCAGTTATTGAAAAAGGAGGTTTTGACTGGGGTAATGGAAACTTTCCTTTATATGACAAACCAGATACAAGTTACGGTGGTATGAGATGGGGTCATGACTTGGGTGATTTAGGAAATGTTGCTTATTCATTAAGGCTGAGAACAGTTCCTCTAAGAAATCTTGGAGCAAATATGGGCCCTGAAACTGCATTTGAAGTTTTGAGTGGTCTTGAAACATTAGGTCTAAGAATGGAACGACACTGTGAAAATGCAATAAAAGCAGCAGAGTATTTATCTAATCATGAACTTGTTGAATGGGTAAGGTTTCCAGGTTTGAAAGACGACCCAGCTTATGAGTTATCAAAAAAATATCTTAAAGGTACAGGCGGGACAATGGTTGTTTTTGGTATTAAAGGTGGAAAAGATGCTGGTCAGATGTTTATAGATAATCTCAAGATGTTTAGACATGTGGCAAATGTCGGAGATACTAGATCTCTAGCAATACATCCAGCATCTACTACACATTCACAACTTGACGATGAGCAACTTGTCGCTGCAGGAGCACCACCTGAACTTGTTAGGTTATCAATTGGTATTGAAGATATTGAAGATATCATTGAAGACTTAACACAAGCTCTTGAAAGTACAAAGTAATTAAATACAGTATTACTTTCTAATATTCGAATTTGATTCAAGTAAATTGATAGAACTTGAATGATTTAAAAATATGATTAAAAACCGTGAAAAACTTCGCGAAAAATACATTAATGAATCTCTTGCATAGTACTAAAAACTAACGTATATTTATAGAACACTATCGGAAAATAAATCGCAAGATTGAAAATAAGATAGAACAGAAAATCCCGAAGGGTCGCAAGATCAATCGGGATTTTTGCTTTTTTCTAGTGAAATTAAATTAAAATTTAAATATGCAAATCTACTTAGTCGATGGAACATACGAACTTTTTAGGGCACATTTTGGTTATCCGAGTAGAAAGACTAAACAAGGTAAAGAAGTAGGAGCATTAAAAGGATATGTAAACCACTTGCAATCCTTGAAAAAGAATTATGAATATATAGGTGTTGCATTCGATTCAAAGGTTGAATCTTTTAGAAATGAAATTTATAACGAATACAAATCTAGCAAAAATATTGATAAAGAAATATTAGATCAATTTCCTTTGGCTGAAAAAGTTACAGAATTACTTGGACTTACTTTATTATCAATGGATCATTACGAAGCAGATGATGCTATTGCGTCTGTATGTGAACTATTTAAAAATGAAAATATAGAAATTATTATTGGATCATTAGATAAAGATTTAATGCAATGTCTAAATGTTAATAATATTTCAATGTACTCCACTAGGTATAAATCTTTTACAACAGGAGATGATGTTTATAAAAAATTTGGAGTACATCCTCATCAAATACCAGATTTCCTCGCTCTTGTTGGTGATTCTTCTGATGGCATTCCAGGTATGAATGGTATTGGCGAAAAAACAGCATCGTTGCTACTTCAAGAGTATGAAAACATTGAAAATATTTATCAAAATCTAAATACATGGAAAAACAATATAAGAAGTGGAGAAAGACATGCAAACACAATATTCGAAAACTATGAATTGCTTAAGCTATTTAAAAGCCTTACTACTTTGAGATTGGACGTTAAAGTACCTAAAACTATAGAAAAATATTCATTATCTCAACTCAGCTCTGTTGAATTAAAAAAATTTTCTGAAAAATATCAACTTAATATTAGTTTTTAAAATCTTTATATTTTTTTAAACTTTTACTACTCTCATATTGTGAAAAAATTTGCATTTGTACTTAGTTTGTTTTTAATCATGACACCAGTTGCCTCTGTGTTAGCTGATGATCATATTGAGGAAGATGAAACCCAACAGGGAGAAATGAATGAGAACCTACCAGTACCTGCAATAGTTATAGAGGAACCACCAGAGCAGATAGAGGATGTAGCTTGGACTTACAGGTTTTTAATTCCAACTACTGTTGCGATAGCTACTCTGGTGATTCTTGGTAATGTCATTCAGTACTTCAGACAAGTAACAAGAAAAAGATACAAAGTTATAGAAAAATAAATTAGTCTTCTTGTAATGACTGAAATTGAAAATAAAATTACTAATTTACTTAATCCAACTCAAAACTATGTTGTTGCATTAAGTGGGGGTGTTGATAGCTCAGTACTGCTGCATATAGTGAATTCTTACACATCAAATGTCAGGAGTGTTTTTGTTAATCACAATCAGAAAGATTCTGATAAACTTCAAAAATCAGCTGAGAGTTTTGCTAGAGATTTAGGTATTGATCATTTGAATGTAGATACTCAATTAGATTCTGATTCGTCAGAAACAAAAATGAGAGATGCAAGGTACGAAGCATTGTTTGATAACATGCAACAAGATGAAATTCTTCTACTGGGACATCATAATGATGATAGAGTAGAAACTTTTATGATAAATTTGTTCAGAGGGACAAGACTTAAAGGCTTACTATCTATAAAACAAGAAACAAAAAGTATTTTAAGACCACTAATTGATATTAAAAAGTCTTCAATCATTAAATATGCACAGGATAAAAAAATAAATTTTTTAGAAGACTCAACAAATAAAGACAACTCAATTTTACGGAATTGGTTAAGGAATGAAATTATTCCAAGCATTGAAAAGAATTTCAAAGGAGATTTAAATAACAAAATACAAGGTTTAATTTATGAAATAGATGAATTAACAAAAGTCGATAAAAACCTAATTTCGTATATCAAAACTGCAAAAGGATATGTAGAAGTTCCAATTTCACTCATTGATAAGGACAACTCAGCCTCTTATTATTTGTTGTCAACAATATCTCAACATATTGGACAAAGAGGATTACAAAATTCCGATATAAAAAAAATATTTTCTGTCATTGAAAAAAATATCAGGAAAAGTTTTTTTGAAAATTGGGAAGTTTCAACACAAAGTGGACTTCTTATTTTTGTGAATAAAGAAAAATGGACAGGCAGTGCAATTTTGCTGGAACCAAGAGGCTATTTTAATTTCGAAAAATATGATTCTATCGACACTTCGAATAATTGGTCTATATCACTACCAAAATACTTAGAAAATGAAATTTATTTTAGTGAAATTTTTGATGGAGATTTATTTAAAATTGGTAGTCACACCCAAAAAGCTTCTGAAATATTCCGTTCATATGGAATTAATAAGTCACTAAGAGAAGTTTGGCCAGTTCTTAAACTTAAAGACACTATTCTATGGATACCTGGAATAAGAAAATCTAATGAAGGAAATTGGTTGGAAACACAAAAAGATAAATTTATAATAAGTGCTTCTACAGAAAAGAGTAATATTGAAAATTTCTAAAACTTTAATATCACAAAAAGAAATTGAAAATAAAATTGCAGAAATTGCAGATTTAATTAACAGTAAATATAAAGGCGAAGAGCTTGTAGTTGTGGGTATTTTAAAGGGTGCTTTTATAGTTGTAAGCGACCTTGCAAAGCAGCTTGATATTGATGTAACTTTCGACTTCATGAGTATAAAGTCTTATTATGGATCTGAATCTTCTGGACAAATTAAGATTGTTAAAGATTTAGAGTACGATATTTCTAACAAAAATGTTTTGATTGTAGAAGACATCTACGATACAGGATTAACCCTATCAAACTTAAAAAAATTACTTGAATCTAGAAATCCTAAAACTATTGAAATTTTTTGCATGTTTGTTAAAAAAGGAGTTTCAAAAGACCCTACGGAAATTGACTATAGTGGATTTGAAATTGGATCTGACTTTGTGGTGGGTTATGGGCTTGATTACAACGGCAAATATAGAGAATTGCCATACTTGGCCGTTCTCTCCTGAATGACAGTATTGCTTTTAAACCCAAGAGTATTAAATTAATAACATGGATAAGAAAAAAGAAATTAATAAAAAAAATAACAACAAATCATTTTTTATGTACTTTGCTTTAGGTCTTCTTATCTTTCTTGGAGTTCAACAATACAACTCAACGGTCAACGCACCTGAAAGCAAATCTTTTACTATGTTTAAAAATGAAATTACCTCCGGCTCAGTAGTAGAAGCCACAATAAAAGAGCAATCAAATATGGTTGAATTCAAAATATCAAATGATGAAACCCTATATCAAACAGAATATCCAGAGGGTTTTGAAGGAGAAGTATTTCAACTTTTAGTAGATCAAGATATAGTTTTAAATACAGATACAGAGCCTGCAGGGTTCCAGGATTATATTTTTGCTTTTTTACCTTGGCTATTTCTTGCAGCATTTATGTTTTACATGTTTTCTCAAGTTAGATCAAACGGAAACCAGATTATGCAATTTGGTAAATCTAAAGCAAAGGAGCTCGACGAAGAAGCACCAAAAGTTACATTTCAAGATGTAGCAGGTGTCGAAGAAGCTAAAGAAGAGCTAGAAGAGATTAAAGAGTTTTTGAAATCTCCAGAAAAATTTAACAAACTGGGAGCAAAAATTCCAAAAGGAGTTTTACTTGTTGGTCCTCCAGGAACAGGTAAGACATTACTTGCAAAAGCAGTTGCTGGAGAAGCTAGTGTTCCATTCTTTAGTATTTCAGGATCTGATTTTGTTGAGATGTTTGTCGGTGTTGGAGCTAGTAGGGTTAGAGATTTGTTTAAAAAAGCAAAAGAATCATCTCCAGCAATCATCTTTATAGATGAAATTGATGCAGTTGGAAGAATGAGAGGAGCAGGTCTTGGTGGAGGGCACGATGAAAGAGAACAAACTTTAAATCAATTACTTGTTGAAATGGATGGTTTTGAAGCTAACCAAGGCGTAATACTAATGGCAGCCACAAACAGGCCCGATGTTCTTGATCCAGCTTTATTAAGACCAGGAAGGTTTGACCGACAGGTTATAGTTGGCAGGCCTGATTTGGCAGGTAGAACTCAAATACTAAAAGTTCATTCTAAAGATAAACCGTTGGCAAAAAATGTTAACTTTGAGACTTTGGCAAAACAAACTCCGGGATTTACTGGTGCCGATCTTGCCAACCTATTAAACGAAGCAGCTTTATTAGCTGCAAGAAAAAATAAAAAAACTATTGGTATTACAGATATCGAAAATTCAATTGATAGAGTTATGGCTGGTCCTGAAAAGAAAAGCCAAGTTATGACTGAAGAAGAAAAATTAATTATTGCTTATCACGAGACAGGCCATGCTTTAGTTGGGTGGGCACTTCCAAATGCAGATCCAATTCACAAAGTTACCATTATTCCAAGGGGTAGAGCACTTGGTTATACTCAGGCTCTGCCAGATAGTGAGAAGTACCTCTCCTCTAAGGCCGAGTTAAAAGACAGACTCGCAATGCTAATGGGAGGAAGGGTTGCTGAAGAATTAATTTTTGCAGATCCAACTACCGGAGCATCAAACGACATTGAAAAAGCAACTGATATTGCAAGAAGAATGGTTATGGAGTTTGGCATGAGTGAAAAGCTTGGACCGATGCTTTATGGCAAAGGTTCAAACGAAGTTTTCCTTGGTAGAGATTATGGAAGACAGCAAGATTACTCTGACGAAGTTGCTTCATCCATAGATGACGAGGTTAGAAATCTACTCAATGATGCGCACATTATTGCTGGGAAAATATTAAAGAAGTTTAAAAAACAAATGGACGCAATGGTAAATTTATTAATGGAAAAAGAAACTATTAACAAAGACGAAGTAGCTGCAGTATTTAAAAATATCAAAAAAGTAAAAATTCAAGGTACTGGCAAAAGCTTAAGGCTTGCCTGATGAGCAAACTTCAAACAAATCTGATTCAGGCTCAAGAATCATTGGCATCCTTTTTAAAAGAAACAACTAATAAAAGCGATGAAGAAATTAAAAATTTATCTATTAAGTTTTTGGATCAAGTTCAAAAGAAATTAACTAATAAAATTGATAATGTGCTTATTTTGGCATCTCTTAAAGAAGTAAAACACAATCAGCCGATTTACATAAATGGAATTTCATATATCAGTTTGTGTGAACATCATATGATGCCATTTCATGGCTCAGTAAGTATTGCTGTCTTCCCAAAGAAAAAAATATTGGGAATTTCAAAGTTCAGTGATCTTGTAGGTCATTTTTCTAATGACTTAACATTACAAGAAAAGTTAACTGAAAAAATTGCCTCGTTCATACATGAAACTCTAGATGCTGATGGTGTATTTATTAAAATGACTGCAAAACATCTATGCTCTGATTTATTAAACTCTCAAAATTCATCGGAGGAAGTCATAACAACATACTCAACGGGAGTGTATGAATTAGACTTTTCTTTAAGAAACGAAGCACTTTTAAACTTTTCTTAAAATTGACCGATTGGAATAGTCTTTTAAGTTCAGTTAACCAAAAAGTAATTGGAATTATTAATTCAACAAAAGATTCATTTAGTGGTGATGGTGTATTTGAAAACAATGAGAAACTGGGATTTTTAATAAAAACGGCAGAAGAAAAGGAAATAAAAATTCTCGATGTTGGTGGAGTTTCAACTAAACCAGGCTTTGAAGAAGTAAGTTATAAACAAGAATTGAGAAGACTTAATTTTTTTGTTTCTAATTATTTTGGAAAATCTAAATTATCCGTTGATACGATGAATTATAAGATTGCCAGATATGCATTAGAGAATAATTTTGAAATTATTAATGATGTCAGTGGTTTCAATGATTTAAAAATGATTGAATTAATTGTTGAAAAAGATCCAAAGATTATTCTTGTTCATAGTCACCCAAATTCATCTGATATTCAAGAAAAGATGCATTACAAAGATGTAGTAAAAGAAGTAAGAGATCATTTAGAAGAAAAAATAGAAAATTTAATTTCTCATGGAGTAAATAAAAACAAAATTTCTATTGATCCAGGATTAGGATTTGGCAAATCAATGGAGGACTCTCAAAAATTATTTAAAAATTTAGAACACTTTTGCTGGGGGTTTCCATTAATTGTGGGTTATTCAAAGAAAAAATTTGCTCAAAATTTAGAGATGAATGATGAAGAACTTTATAACCATTGTATAGACTCTGGTGTTTCTTTGGTCAGGCTGCACATAGCTTCTTAGTTTTATATTTAAGCTAATATGTAATTTACGGAGGTTACAATGGCTGGTTTAAAACCCAATGATTTTCATTGGATAATTGAAGGAAAACTAGCTGTTTCAGAATGCATTGGTGGCGGAGGTCTTACTCCTCGTAAAATAAGGAGGGAAGAAGAAATTCAGTGGCTAAAAGGACAGGGTATTAATGCAATTTTCTCCCTACTTGATTCAGACTTTAATCTTAAAAACTATCAAGAAGTAGGTTTTAGAACTTATCACTATCCACTTAATGATGACATTCCAAAAGAGTCCCTAAATGTAATTTTTGATGCAATTAAAGAAGCTTTATCAGACAAGGATCGAAAGCTTCTAATACATCGAGAATTATTAGATGAACAAGTTCCTGGAATTCTCGCTGGTTATTTAATTTACTCCAAGCTTCTGGACGATCCTATTTTGGCAAGAACCATACTAGAAAAAATACTAGAAAAACCACTTTCACCTAAAGCCATAGCTCTTATTCCTACAATTTAAATAATGTCATTTGACATAAATATTTCTAAAATTAAGTGTTCTGGAAAACATGGAATTTATAATCACGAAAAACAAAACGATCAAGAATTTTTGGTAGACATTCATATTAATAGTTCTGATTTTTCTGAAGACGATATTAACAAAACACTTAATTATGAGGAAATTGTTGATTTAGTTATAAAAATCGTAAGCACAGAAAGTTATGATTTAATCGAAACTTTGGCAAAACATATTTCTGAGCAAATTGTACTTAAATATGCAGTAATCGAAGCTACGTTACAAAAAATTAAGGTCACAGTTTATAAACCCAATACTATTTTAAAAGATATGACAGATGGCATTTCAGTTTCTTATTGTGAAGAATTCAAATAGTATTTTTCTTTCTTTGGGATCAAATATTGGTGATAAAAAAAATAATTTAACTGATGCTGTCAGGTTCATTTCTAATTTTGCCAAAATACTTAAAATTTCATCAGTCTATAAAACGGAACCATTACTTTATAAAGAACAAGATGATTTTTTCAATATTGTTATTGAAATCGATTATCAAAGAACAGCTAGAAATTTACTGTCAAAAATTAAAGATGTAGAAACCCAAATGGGGAGAAAAGATAATTTTAGATACGGACCAAGATTGATAGATATAGATATTATATTTTTTAAAGGTGAAGAGATTGATGAAGAAGATTTAATTATCCCTCATTATGATTGGCAAAATAGACTTTTTGTTGTAGAGCCTTTATACGAGGTTTTAAATAAGCCTTTAGACAAATCTAGTTTTAAAATTTTTGATCAAAAAATAACTAATATTGGTAAAATTAAAACTTAAGTACGGGCACCATTTTAGGGCACGATAATGACAAAAGTTATAACTACAATTAACGAAGACATCCTGTCTGAAAACATTTGTTTTATTCCCACAATGGGAGCAATACATGAAGGTCACCTATCACTTGTAGATATTGGAAAAGAAACAAATTTAAAAACGTTGGTATCCATATTTCTTAATAGAAGACAATTCAACAATGATGATGATTTCAAAAATTATCCTATAGAGCTTGAACAAGATATTCAATATTTGAAAAGTAGGGGTGTTGATTACATTTTTCTGCCCCAGGAAAGCTACATTTACCCTAGTTTTGGGGTCACTTCTATTGTTCCTAGTAAAGCAGGATCTATTCTTGAGGGAGCTTCAAGGCCTGGCCATTTCGAAGGAGTTTTAACTGTTGTAAATAGACTGTTTAATTTAGTAAAGCCTAGCCATGCTGTGTTTGGGAAAAAAGATGCACAACAATTATTTTTAATTAAAGACATGGTTAATCGATTTGATTTAAATATTGAAATAATAGAGGGCGAAATTTTTCGAGATATAAATGGCCTTGCTTTGAGTAGCCGAAACAAGCATTTATCGCACGATGCTAAATTAAATGCAGCAAATATTTTTAAATCTTTGCAAAAAGTGGCTAAAGAAATAAATTTAGGTAAAAGTTTTGAAGAATCCATTGAATTAGGAGTTAATTTAATTAGTCAAAATGAAATAGATTTGGACTATCTTGCAATAGTGGATGAAGAAAATTTTAATTATCCAAATAAATACTCAAAGAAATTAAAGTTATTAATTGCAGCTTATGTTGAAGATGTAAGGTTGATAGACAACGTTGATATAGAAATATGAAAAAAATAATAGCTATAGATATTGGAAATACTGAAACAACAGTTGGAATTGGGAATAAGGATAGCTGGGATTCTTATAGGTTTACTACTAGAGATGCAAATACTCCAGACGAATTGTTAGCACTTTTTAACTCTACTTTTAATCTAATAGATAATAGAAAAAATGAGTTAGCAGGTTCAATAATCTGTTCAGTTGTTCCTCAGGTAACTAATAATATGGTTCAAGCAATTGAGAAATATTTAGATTTCCCTCCTATTGTTGTGGGTCCTGGTATTAAAACTGGTTTAAAAGTAAATATTGATAATCCAAAAGAATTAGGACCTGACAGAATAGCAAATTCAGTAGCTGGTTATAAAATTGCCAAGTCAGATGTAGTAATAATTGATTTGGGTACAGCAACTACTTTTGATGTTGTAAATAATAAAAAAGAGTATCTAGGCGGAGCTATTGCACCAGGTATAAAGATTAGCCTAGACGCTTTAACATCAAAGACAGCTTCTTTGAAATCTGTTGAATTAGACCTTCCAAAAAAAGTTGTAGGTAAAAATACTTATGAAGCTATTCAGAGCGGATTAATTTTTGGGCATGCATCTATGATAGATTCTATGATTGAGAGACTTTTGCAAGAATTGGGTACAAAACCAAAAATTATTATAACTGGAGGGTTAAGTCCAATTATTCAGCCTGCGCTCAATTTAAATGCACAGTACGAAGAAGATTTAACATTAGTTGGGTTAGAAGAAATATTTAACTTAAATAATTAAGATATAAATGTGACTGAATTATCAAAATCTGAAAAAGAAATATATGACCTAAGACGTGAAAAGGTTGAAAAATTAAAAGGAACAGAGTCTTTTCCAACATACTATAAAAATGCAAGTTTTATTAACGACATTCATGCCAATCATCAAAATCTAGACAGTGGAGAACATACAGATATAAGTGTTGCTGTGAGAGGTCGCGTATTAAGTATTAGGTCTTTTGGAAAATTAATATTCATAGACTTAAAAGACTCAACAGGCAAAATACAATTACTTGCTTCTAAAGATGATTTAGATGAGAAATTAGAAGAACACATTGAATTAATAGACGTAGGAGACATAGTGGGTACTTCTGGAAGCATAATGAAAACAAAAAAAGGAGAGCTTTCTTTAAAAATTTCAAAGTTAATAGTTTTGAGCAAATCTTTAAGAACACTTCCTGAAAAGTGGCATGGATTGAAAGATAAAGAGACTAGATTTAGACAAAGGTATCTTGATTTAATCGTAAATGATGAAGCAAAGAAAACTATAGATACGAGGTTTAAAGTTCTCAAATTATTAAGAGAGTTTATGGTTAGTGATGGTTTTGTTGAAGTTGAGACCCCTACACTCCAACCAAAAGCAGGAGGTGCCATTGCTAAACCTTTTTTGACACACCATAACGCAATGGGTATTGACATGTTTCTTCGAATTGCTCCTGAGTTATATATGAAAAGATTAATTATTGGTGGTTATGAAAAAGTTTTTGAAGTTGGAAAAGTTTTTAGAAATGAAGGCATCGACCAAACACACTCACCGGAGTTCACAATGATGGAAAGTTATGAGGCTTATACAGATGTAAATGGTGTTATGGACATGGTTGAAAAAATGTGTGAGTATATATTAAGTCATTTGAATCATGATTTAAAGATAGAATTTATTGAAAAAGAAGCCGATTTTAGTTTTCCTTGGAAAAGAATAAGTATGTTTGACTATGTAAGTGACCATTTTGATGTTGAAATCAAATATAATTCAGATTTAAAACAAATCAAAGAAGAGTTGTTAACAAAACATAAAATTGAAAATGAATCTGAAACTATAGGAATGCTAGTTTACAATTTGTTTGAAAAATACATTGAAGACAATATTGTAAATCCTACATTTGTAACAGACTATCCCAAAGAAGTCTCACCATTCGCTAGAGAAAGTAAAGAAAAGAATGGAGTGACTGAAAGATTTGAATTATTTGCTTTTGGTAGCGAATTAGCCAATGGTTTTTCCGAACTCATTGATCCAGTTGACCAAGAAGCAAGGTTAAAAGAACAAGCACAAAAAAAAGCTGAGGGAGATGAAGAGGCACATGTAGAAGACGGCGATTACATTGAAGCTTTAGAGTATGGACTGCCTCCAACCGGCGGGCTTGGTTTTGGTGTAGATAGATTTGTAATGATGCTTACAAACAACGAATCAATTAGAGAAGTAATTGCCTTTCCACATTTAAAACCTGAAAATTAATTTGTTCGATTAATCAGATAATTATTTATATTTTCTAAAACTGGAAACAGTTCATGATTTTTCAATGTAAATATAGCCTTTATGCTTTCATTTAAGTACCCATTTATTATTTCTTTTGAGTCATCAATTATTTCCTTTGTAGAAAATTCATTAAGTACGTTTTTAACATCAATTTTATTTTCTTTTATTTCAGTTAAAATTTCCTGGTATTTACCTTTATCTTTATTCAACGCAATTAAGACGGGTAAAGTGTAAGTTCCTTCTAAAATATCATTACCTGCAGGTTTCCCTAATGTTTCAGAGTCAGAAGTTAAATCTAATATATCATCAGAAATTTGAAAAATTATTCCACAGTTCCAACCCCAATTGCTCAAGGCATCAACAATCTCACTATCCGCAGCACTTGCAAGTGAACCCAATCTTGCACTTGTTCTAATAAGACTTGCAGTTTTTCCTTCAATTACTGTTAAATAATCATCAATCTTTTGATCAAGGTCAAAAGCCAAATTCAATTCTTTTGTCTGGCCTTCAACCAATTCTGCATAAGTTGAAGCCAAAAGTTTGACGGATTCTAATCCTAAACTTTCTGCTGCAAGTTCTGAAGATCTTGCAAGTAAATAATCTCCGGCAAGTATAGAAAGTGTGGAGTTCCATTTTGAATTTGAACTTTCAACACCTCTTCTTGTTGTGGCATTGTCTATTACATCGTCATGATATAAACTTCCAATATGTATAAGTTCTACACATACACCAGCATCAATAATTTTGTTAATATTTTCGATTTCATTTCCAAACTTTCCCGCAAGTGAGGTGACGATTGGTCGAAATCTTTTTCCTCCAGCGTTTATAAGATATTGAGAAATAGATGTAAGATAATCATTTGAAGAGCTGGAAATTTCTAAAAGCCTTTTTTCCAATACATCTAAATTATCCCAAATATCATCAAATGGTATAATTTTTTTGATTTCGTTACTTTCCATAACTAAAGAATAAAGTAAATGTATAAATAGTTGCAATTTTCATTTAAGTGTATAAACAGACACTTGGTAATATAACAATATGTTTGAAAGATTTACAGATAGAGCTCGAAGAGTTGTTGTTTTAGCACAAGAAGAAGCTAGGAGACTCAATCATAATTACATTGGCACAGAACACATACTTCTTGGTTTAATTCAAGAAGGCGAGGGTCATGCCGCAAAAGCTTTAGAAGAATTAAACATAAATATAGATAGTGTCAGATCTGAAGTTGTTGAAATTATTGGGGAAGGCCAACAATCACCAAGTGGGCATATACCTTTTACGCCTAGAGCAAAAAAAGTTCTAGAGCTTTCATTACGTGAAGCTTTGCAACTTGGACATAATTACATTGGCACGGAGCATATTCTTCTTGGGTTGATTCGTGAAGGAGAGGGTGTTGCTGCTCAAGTTCTTAAAAAATTAGGTGCTGAATTATCTCAAGTTAGACAAACTGTAATCAAATTAATTTCATCCGCAGGTGAAAGTAAAAAACAACAAGCAGCATCTACCGGAGGTAGAGAAAGACCTGGTTCAGGAACAGGCTCAGCTATTTTGGATCAATTTGGACGAAATCTTACAAGAATGGCAAAGGAAGGTAAACTCGATCCGGTTATTGGTAGGACAACAGAGATTGAAAGAGTAATGCAAATACTCTCTAGAAGAACAAAAAACAATCCTGTATTAATTGGTGAACCAGGTGTTGGTAAAACAGCAATTGTTGAAGGTTTAGCACAGAAAATAGTTTCAGGAGACGTCCCGGTAACTTTGGAAGGTAAACAAATTTATACGCTAGATTTATCTGCTTTGGTTGCAGGATCTAGATACAGAGGAGATTTTGAAGAGCGTCTTAAGAAAGTTTTAAAGGAAATAAAAACAAGAGGGGACATTGTATTATTCATAGATGAAATTCATACGCTTGTTGGTGCTGGAGCAGCTGAAGGAGCGATTGATGCCGCCTCAATTTTGAAACCAATGTTAGCAAGAGGAGAACTTCAAACAATAGGTGCCACAACACTTGAAGAGTTTAGAAAGCATTTTGAAAAAGATGCAGCACTTGAAAGAAGATTCCAGTCTGTACAAGTAGATGAGCCTAAACTTTCAGATGCTATAGAAATTCTAGATGGATTAAAAGATAGGTATGAAGTACATCATGGAGTCAGGTTTACCGATCAAGCTATTGCTTCTGCTGTAAATATGGCAGATCGCTATATATCCGATAGATTTTTACCTGACAAAGCTATAGATTTAATTGACGAAGCAGGTAGTCGTATGAGAGTCTATAAAAAACCTCTTGAGCAGGACAAACAAGAAATAGCTGACAAGCTTAAGAATTTAAGAGAACAAAAAATTGATGCTGTTCAATCACAACTTTATGAAAAAGCTGCACAAATAAGAGACCAAGAAAAACTCTTACTTGATGAAGTTAATACGATAGATTCATCATCTGCTTCTGAAATTGAAATGGTTATTGATGAAGAAGAGATTGCAGAAGTCTTAGCACAGTGGACAGGCATTCCAGTTCATAGACTTACTCAAGAAGAAACAGCTAGATTGTTAGAAATGGAAATAGAGTTACATAAAAGAATTGTCGGTCAAAATGAAGCAATTGCTGCTGTTTCAAAAGCTATACGAAGAACAAGATCGGGATTGAAAGACCCTAAAAGACCATCAGGATCCTTTATATTTTTGGGTCCTTCTGGAGTTGGTAAAACCGAGACTGCAAAAGCTTTAGCTGAGTTTCTTTTTGGTGATGAAGATTCATTAATACAAATTGATATGTCTGAGTATATGGAAAAACATACAGTCAGCAGGTTAATTGGTTCACCACCTGGTTATGTAGGTTATGATGAAGGTGGCCAACTTACAGAAGCTGTAAGAAGAAAACCATTTAGTATTGTTCTTCTTGACGAGGTAGAAAAAGCACACCCTGACGTTTTTAATACACTTCTTCAAATTTTAGAAGACGGAAGGTTAACAGATGCTCAAGGAAGAACTGTTGATTTTAAAAATACAATAATAATTATGACTTCTAACTTGGGTACAAAAGATATTGCTAAGAACGTTGGGTTTAGTAGCTTGAGTGAAATTGATAATTATGAAAAGATGAAATCAAAAGTTAATGAAGAGCTAAAAAGATATTTTAGACCTGAATTCTTAAATAGAATTGATGAAACAATTGTATTCCATGAACTAACAATTGATGAAGTTAAAGAAATAGTAGATCTAATGCTTGATAGAGTCCATACTCAACTTAAAAATTCTGACATAGAAATTGTACTATCTGATGAAGCAAAAGAATTTTTAGCTACAGAAGGATATGATAGAGAATTTGGAGCAAGACCTTTAAGAAGGTCTATACAAAGGTTGCTTGAAGACCCTCTTTCAGAAGAACTTTTAAAAGGTAAATACAAAGCAGGTTCAACAATTATTATTTCTTTAAACAAAGACGACAATACTTTAGAGTTTGAATCAGTGGAAGCTCCAGATGAACCACCTGTCGACTTTGTAGATTCTGAATCATAAAAACACTAAACTAGTTAAATGAAATTCATTATTGATACTGATCCTGGTACTGATGATGCTGTAGCAATTCTAATTGCTTTAGCACACTTTAAGGACGAAGAGCTCCTTGCGATAACTACAGTCGCTGGAAATGTTGGAGTTGATGTTGGAACAAGAAATGCTCTTAGAATTTTAGATCATGCTAACAGAAATAATATTCCGGTTTACAAAGGAGAGGCAGAGCCTTTGAATAGAGATTTACTTACTGCAGAATGGGTTCACGGTACAGATGGACTTAATGGAGTAGGGTTTCCAGAGCCTTCAAAAAGTGAGGAATCTATCGGTGCAGTTGATTACATCAAAAGATTATTACATGATAGTGATGAAAAAATAACTATCTGTGTTTTGGGCCCGATGACAAATATTGCAAAAGTTTTAGGTTCCAATCCTGAGTTAGCAGAAAATATTGAGCAAATAATATTTATGGGCGGTGGAGCAGGATTTGGAAATCACACTCCAGTTGCTGAGTTTAATATTTTGGTCGATCCTGAAGCTGCAAAAATTGTTTTGAATTCAGGAGCAAAGCTTGTCATGATGGGATTAGATGTTACACACCAAGCAATTTCTACAAAAGAAAGATTAAACGCAATACACGAAACAGGTACGGTTACTGGAAAACACTTAGTAGGTTTGATGGGTTCGTTAGCAGATTTAGAAATAGTTAAACAGAAGTTTCCGGATGGTACACCAGTGCATGACGCATTCGTTACTGCTTACTTAGTTGACACTTCTTTAACTACTGGAGAAATTACAAATGTTGAAGTTGAGGTTGATTCTGAGTTGACACTTGGACAAACTGTGGTTGATATAAATCATATTTCTGGGAGGAATAAAAATGTTCACTGGATGAACAAAGTTGATGACGAAAAATTATTTACTATAATAACAAATACCTCAAAACTTCTCCCGTAAAATAAAATTTTTACTTTCATACAAACGACACTTTTTTCAAATTCAGATATAATTTAATAAATCATTATTTAAATAATGAAGGAGTAAATTAATGATCACTAAAAAGAAATCCGTTTTTGTACTTCTGTCATTGATGTTGATTTTGTCTGCCTGTGGTGGCAGTTCAGAATCAACTACTGAAGAGGTTGCAGAACCAGCAGCAGAGGAGTCTCTTGATGCTCCAGCTACTACTGCAGCACCTGCAGAAGAGCCAGAAGCAGAAGCGTTAAAAGTGGGTATAGTTCTCGGACCATTAGGTGACCTTTCCTTCATGGACTCCGCTAAAAGAGGCTACGATAAAGCTGTAGCTGAACTTGGCATTGATGGAGACTATGTTGAGACTGAGCCTAGTGAAAGAGCAGCAGCTATCCAAAACTTTTTGGCTGACGGGAAAGAAATGATTATTACAATCGGTTTCTCAGAAGCTGAAATCACAAAAGAAGCTGCACTTGCTAACCCGGGTGTACAATTTGCAATTGTTGATATGGTTGTAACAGCAGACAATGGAGATCTACTTCCAAATGTCCAAAACTTAATCTTTAAAGAACACGAAGGTTCATTTGAAGTTGGTTACATTGCTGGAAAACTTTCAAAAACTGGCAAAGTTGCATTTATGGGTGGTATGGACGTTCCAATTATTAGAAAATTCCAAACAGGTTGGGAAGAGGGCGCTAGATACGCAAATCCCGACATAGAGTTCTGTGATGGATATGCTGGTAGTTGGGGAGATCCTGCTAAAGGTAAAGAAATTGGTTTAGCTTGTTTTGAAGCTGGTGCAGATATTATTTTCGCAGCTGGTGGATCTACAGGTAACGGAGCTTATGAAGCTGCGGCTGAAACAGGAAACTTTGCAATTGGTGTTGACTCAAATCAAGACTACGTGCAACCTGGAACAATGATTACATCAATGATGAAGAACGTAGACTTTGCAGTTTACACAGCTATCGCTGATAGAATCGCAGCTGGTGCAGTATTAAGCACAATTAATTCATATGGATCTGCAGAAAATGGTGTAGGACCAACATGGTTAGTTGACGGCTCAACACTCTTTGCTGATGAAGGACCTGCTGACATGGCATCTCAAGTCGCAGCCTTAATCGATGAAGTAGCTGATGTTAGAGCTAAAATTATTTCTGGTGAAATCGTTGTTACAGACGTAACAGCTGGTGGTTAATAGCCAAACTCACTAGACAAAAATTTAATTTAGCCCGACCTAGGTCGGGCTAAATTATTAATATGATATAAAATAAAATTTTTCAAAATGAGTAAAGACATAGCAATACATTTAAAAAATATCACAAAAGAGTATCCAGGTGTAGTCGCTAATAAAAATGTTGATTTCCAAGTTTTCAAAGGTGAGATTCATGCCTTAGTTGGTGAAAATGGTGCAGGTAAATCAACTCTCATGAAAATACTTTATGGGATAGAACAGCCTGATGAGGGTGAGATATTAATTAATGGAGAATTAGAACAAATTAACAAAGTTGAAACTGCTATAAATCTTGGAATTGGCATGGTTCATCAAGAATTTACCCTTGTACCAAGTTTTACTGCTCCTGAGAACATTGGATTAGGTCAAGAGCCAAGAAATAGCCAAGGAATTATCGATTGGAAGGGATTAAACAAATTAGTTGTAGATATTGCTGAAAAATATGGATTTAAAGTTGATCCTAGTTTGAAAATGATAGACGCTTCTGTTGGAGTTCAACAGCGAACAGAAATATTAAAAACCCTTTACAGAAATGCAAATATTTTGATTTTAGACGAACCTACTGCGGTACTGACACCTCAAGAAACTGATGAACTATTTACAGTTATAAGAACTTTAGTTGATGAGGGAAAAACTGTAGTTTTTATTACCCACAAACTGAGAGAAGTGATGGAGATAGCAGACCGGGTTACTGTAATGAGAGCAGGAGAAGTACAAGGAGTTTCTGAAACTAAAAATACTTCAATTGCCGAATTGGCTTCTCAGATGGTTGGAAGAGAAGTTTTTTTACAAGTAAAAAAAGATGAAGCGAAACCCGAAGAAGAAATTTTAAATGTAGAAGACTTGTGGGTTCATGATGCCAGAGGGTTATTAGCAGTAAAAGGAGTAAGTTTAAACATTCGAAAAGGTGAGATAGTAGGAATAGCTGGAGTAGAAGGAAATGGTCAATCAGAATTAGTTGAAGCTTTGACTGGATTAAGAAAAACTAGTCAAGGTAGTATAAATTACCTAGGTGAGAATATTGCTTCAAGCAGTCCAAAAAATATTCGAAGGAAAAAAATTGCTCATATACCTGAAGACAGAACAAACACTGGGTTAAATACACAATTAAGTATATGGGAAAACTTAATAGGTAATTCCTACTTTAGAAAACCATTATCAACGAATGGTATTTTTAATCTTAAGAAAATTGCTATGCACTCTAACAAGCTAAAAGAAGATTTTGATATTAGAGCACCAAATATTTCCTTAAAGGTAAAGTCTCTTTCAGGAGGAAATCAACAAAAAGTTGTTGTTGCTCGAGAATTATCTGAAGATCCTATATTAACTATTGCCTCCCAACCTACAAGGGGAGTTGACATAGGAAATATTGAGGCGATACATGAACAACTTGTACAAATGAGAGACGACGGTGGTGCTGTGCTTTTGGTGTCAGCTGAATTAGATGAAGTAATGGCGGTTGCTGATAGAGTCGGTGTAATGTATGAGGGACAAATAGTAAAATGGGTAAACCCTAAAGAAGTTGATCAGTCACAGATGGGACTTTATATGGCAGGGATCAAAGATTAATGGAAAAATTTTCATTTAAAGATGTATTAGTTACTTTTGCAGGATTACTAATAACTGCTTTTATTGCATGGGTTTTAATATCTGCAACAGGTAACAACCCCTCTGAAGTTGCTTTATATTTATATGAAGGAGGCTTTAAGGGTACAAGAAATATAGCAAACTCTCTATATCAAGCAACTCCATTAATTTTGACGGCAGTTGCAACACTTATTTCTTTTAGAGTTGGAATGTTTAATATTGGCATTAATGGCTCTATGTATGTAGGAGCACTTTATGCAGGTTGGGCAGGATATAAATTTACTACGCTTGGACACTTTACACATGTAACAGTTTGTATATTAATTGGAATGCTAGTCGGCGCAGCTTGGATGCTCTTGCCAGCTTTGTTGAGAGTTTACGCTGGAGTTAGTGAAATTATTTCTACAATTATCTTAAATTTCGTGGCTGTTTTATTTGTTTCATATATGGCTAACGGTCCTTTTAGAGCAGACCCAATAGCTCCTGCAACACCTAGAATTTTAGAAACAGCTGAACTTAAACAAATATTTCCTAACTCTCAATTCAATACAGGATTTTTTATTGCAGTTTTTGTTGCAATTCTTGCTCATTTTGTACTTAACAAAACAACGTTTGGATATGAGTTACGCTCTGGTGGAGATGGCTTAGTTGGAATGTATCCATCTAGATTTAGTTCATATCTTGGTATTCCATCAGATAGATCTGCAATAATTGGAATGTTGATTTCAGGTGCTTTGGGAGGGTTAGCTGGAGCAATAGAAGTTTTGGGTGCTGTAAGATACTTTTTTCAAGAACTTGAGTTTAATCAAGGATTTGATGGAATATTAATTGGCATACTTGGAAAACTAGAACCAATAGGGTCTGTAATTGCATCTTTATTTTATGGTGCGATTAAAAATGGTGGATTTTACGTTGATTACAAGACTGATGTTTCAAGAGAAATAATAATAGTTTTAATTTCAATATTAATTTTCTTTGTAAGCGCACAAAAAATGGTAAAGGGATTAGAAAAATATCCGTTTATTAAAAAATTGGATAATTTCTTTTCAAGGAAGAAGATGTAATGGAATGGATTGAGATATTTGACTTATCAATCTTTAGAAGTCTTCTAAGATCAACAGCTCCTATAGCCATTGTTGGTATGGCTGCTGCGATGTGTTCCGCAGCTGGTGTGTTAAATATTGGACTTGAAGGCAAAATGCTAAATGCTGCATTTGCAGGAGTATATGCTAGTTATACATTTGAGAGCGTTTGGGCTGGTTTTACTGCCGGAATAATTGCTGGCTTACTAACAGCTGCTTTGTTTGGCTTACTATCTTTTACTTTGGGAGCGGATGAGGTCCTGGCAGGTTTAGCCATTAACATATTTGCTTTAGCTGGTACAACTTATTTAATGCGGACAATTTTTGGACAAGCTGGATTTTTCTCTGATCCAAGAATTGTTGGTTTTGAACCAATTAGTGTTCCGTTTTTACGTGGAACATTCTTAGAGCCATTCTTGTCTGACTTTACATACTCAGTTTATTTAATGTTTGTTTTGGCAATTTTACTTCATACTGTTTACTACAGAACAAGACTTGGAACAGCAATTAGAGCAACAGGAGAAAACCCTGAGGCAGCAGAAGATGCTGGAATAAATACTGTAAGAATTAAATGGATGGTCACTGTATTTTCAGGATTATTAGCAGGCATCTCTGGTATTTTTCTATCTTTAGAAAACCTAACAATGTTTACTGAAGGAATGTCAGCTGGTAAAGGATATATAGGCCTTGTTGCTTCATCATTTGGAAACAATACACCTTTTGGAACGTTCGGAGCAAGTTTATTTTTTGGTTTGGGTGATGCTATCGGAATAAGACTTCAGGGTGTTTATGAACTCGATTCTAGATTAATTCTTATGATTCCTTATGCTTTGACTGTTGTTGTTTTGATACTTATTGGGATCAGACAAAGACTAAGAGTCAGACCAGTTCCTATTAACGAAAGTTCAATTGAGTAGCCTGCAATACTTTTCGGCTAAATATATTGTAGAAGATTCAACACATTTACATAAAGACTCAGTTCTGATTGTTGAAGGTGATTTAATTCAAGATATTGTACATATTGAATCATTACCTGAGAAAAAACCAGAGAATTTTAATGAACTCGGAGAAGTTATTATTAGCCCCGGGTTTACTAACGCGCATTCGCATGTAGCGCTAAATTCTGTCAAAGGCTTAGGTTATGGAGGTGCAAGTGCACTATACGATGTGATGTGGGGTATTGAACCTGCTTTAGACGATGATTTAGTTTATAAACTCTCCTTATTAGGAATGATGGATGCAATATCTTCCGGTACAACCTCTATTAATGATCATTACTTTTTTGCTGATTCTGTTGCAAAAGCATGTGAAAGGATTGGCATAAGAGGATTTATTGGGCACACAATTATGACTGAATATGGTCCATGGACAGGCAATGAACAAATCAGCCTAGCAAAGTCATTTAATAATAATTGGAAAAATTCTAAAACAGTTCACCCAATTGTTGCACCGCATGAAACTTCAACAGTTAGCCCAAAAGTTCTAAAAGAATTGAGTAACTATGCGTTAGAAAATAATTTATTAACACATATTCACTTAGCTCAAACACAAAAAGAAATGGAATATATAAAAACTAATTTTGAAACTTCCCCTATAAAACATGCATATAATCTTGGAATATTGAATGAAAAAGTAATAGCTGCTCATTGCAATGTTGTAGAAGATGGAGATCTAGAGTTACTTGCAGAGTCAAAAGCTTTTCCGGTTTTTTGTCCAACAACTCACGGAATAGCTGGAAAACCAATGAATACAAACTTATTGTCAGAATTAAATGTTGATTGGGGAATAGGAACAGATTGTTCAGGAGGTAACGATGACTATGACATGTTAGAAGAAATGAGAACTGCATTAGTCTTGAATAATTCTGTAGCCAAAAAAGATTTCATTAAACCAAAAGAAGTATTTAGAAAAGCCAGTGAGGAAAATGTTAAAAGAATATCTGGGGGTGCATTTTCAGGCAAATTATCAAAAAATCAAAAAGCAGACTTTATAACAGTATTAATTAATACGCCTAGGATGCTTCCATTGCATGATGTTGTTAATAATATAGTAATGTGTGCTTCATCTAAAGAAATTAATGACGTATATATTGACGGAAAGTGTGTTTTAAAAAATTCAAAATTCCAACAAATAGATGAACAAGCAGTTTTAGAAGATGGAATGGATGCTTTAAATAAAATATTTGTAAAAACAGGTTTTGATAAAAAAATTTTGGAAGGTGACTTTTTATAGTGGAGTTTTCAGCCTTACATGAACATCTTGATGGCGGATTAAGAGCAAAAACAATTATTGATATAGCTACTTCGAAAAATATAGATTTACCTTTGGATGATGAAAAAGATTTAGAAAATTGGTTTTTTGAAAATATTTCAACTGAAAAAAATCAAGTATTTAAAAAATTTGAGATGACAATTTCAGTCATGCAAGACACAGATGCAATCCATAGAGTTGCATATGAAGCAATAGAGGACTTGGTTCTTGACGGTGTTTTATATGGTGAATTGAGATATGCTCCCTTACAGCATCTTAAAGAAAAACTCTCACCCCAACAAGTAATAGACGCTGTTTCACAGGGAGTTAGAGATGGTGAAAAAGATTTTGGTGGAGAGTTTCATACTATTTTGTGTGCAATGCGGCAACATCAAGACTCTACAGAAGTTGCTAAGCTTGCAATCGATAATTTTAATAATAAAGTTATAGGATTTGATCTTGCTGGACCAGAATATAATTTTCCACCTTCTTTACATAAAGATGCCTGTAATTTAATTTCAGAATCTGACATAGGACTTACGATACATGCAGGAGAAGCAGCAGACATATCGTATATTGAAGATGCAGTCTTTAATTGCCAAGCACAGAGGATAGGACATGGCTGGCAAATTATTGAGGGTTGTATATTTAAAAATGGTCAATATATACCAAATTCTAAAATTGCTCAACATGTATTAGATCATGAAGTCCCTTTAGAAATTTGTATTTCTTCAAATGTTAAATCTGGTGCAAGTTCAGTAAGCATTGATAATCATCCGGCTATAAAGCTACTGAAATCTGGGTTTAAGGTAACGCTAAATTCAGATAATCGATTAATGGCAAAAACAAAGATTTCCGAGGAATTTAAAAAAGCTGAAAATTATTTAGAGTTAGATGGAAATTTACACAGTCAACTTGTAAAGAATGCTATTGATGCAAGATTTACAAATCTAAAATAGTAGAAGCTAAAAGAACACTCCCAGTTTCAATCATATCAGTAGCCCTTTTAGTAACTGTTGCATGAGCAAATTCAGGTTGGTGGTTTACAATCTTTCCATCATCATCAACAATTTGAAGAAATGCGTGTAATGAAGGAACTTGTTTTGAAATATTACCAAAATCTGTAGATCCATTTTTGCTTTGATCATAACTTTCATTGGTTTTCATATCTAAAGAAAGTTTTTTTGAATTTTCCATAAATATTGACTTTAATTTTTTATCTGTGACTAGATTTTCATAAGTCCCATTACCTTCCACAATGTTTAACTTACAACCTGTAGATTCTGCAGCTCCTTTAAAACAATTTATAATTTTCTTTTCTAATCTATTTAAGTCTTTCGTTTTTTGAGCACGGATCATCCAACTTGATCTTGTGTAGTCTGGAATAATATTGGGGGACTCGCCACCATGTGTAATTATTCCGTGAACTTTTTCAACAGGTTGTAGTTGTTGCCTTAAAGCACTTATGTTGTTGTATGCAAGTATTTGAGCATCTAATGCATTTTTTCCAACATACGCTGAACCAGACGCATGTGCAGCTTTACCAAAATATTCAATATCAATTTGTTTTACTGCAATCATTAAAGGATCTACTTCGTTTCTCGTAGCAGGATGGATCATTAAAGAATAAGCTGTATTTTCAAAAACACCCTCTTCTAAAAGTTTTATTTTTCCACCACCACCACCATTTTTATAGGTCAATGGAATAATCTCTTCAGCAGGACATCCTACTAACTTTATTTCATAATCAAGTTCGTCTTTATAATTCGAAAGGATAAAAAATGCACCTAATCCTATTGATGAAATTAGATTGTGCCCACAAGCATGTCCAACATTTGGTAAAGCATCGTATTCTATACAAATAGCAATATTTTTTTTACCAACTCTTTTGTTGATTGAGGCAGTAAAAGCAGTTGGTATATTGCTAAATTTTTTATATTTTGTATCCAATACATGCTTTTTGATAAGCTTAGTAATTTTATCTACAGAGTTAACTTCTTGATATCCTAATTCTGGATTTTTATACATGTATTCATTAAGATGTAATAAGTCTTTTCTATATTTTGAAAATTCAGATTTGAGAGAATTGATATTCAATTTATCCACGTCCATAAAAAGTTATTTCTTGAATAGCACACTCTAGAAATGGTTCTGCACCATTAACTTCTTCACCAGGATAAGCACTTAAAATTTGTATAGTTATTACTGATGATGATGTATTTAGATCAATCCATTGAGAGCTAGTATTTTGATTTTCAAGCTCATATTCTACTGAGAACCCCTCTTCTTGTGATGTTATTAATATATCCCTTGGTTTAAAGTTCCTTTTAAAAGATTTTGAATCTTCTATGTTTTCGTATGTAAGAAATTGAAAATAAATATCTTTTGAGAAAGTAAATTCTAACGTTGCGTCCGCACATTCTGATCCATTATCTTGCCATGAAGACGGTTCATCATCATATATTTTTTCACAAGACCAGCCATCTCCGAGACTGCTAGAGGCAGTACAGCTAAATGGGAATTGAAGTTGAAGCAAGCTTTGAATTGTAGTTGACGAACTTGTTGTAGTTGACTGTTCTATAACTTGAATTTCTTCAATTATTTCCTCTGCGATATTTTGGTTGTAATAATAACTGGCTGCTGCAATCAGTGGAATAATTATTGCCAGAAAAAAGACAGCCCTAATACCAGGGACTTCATTTCTTGTTGGTAGGGAAGTAGCTCCATAATTTGATAGAGGCTGTGACAAAAGTTCTTCAGGAGGCTTTACTCTTCTGGTAATTTTAGATTCTGTTTTATTATCTGAATTTTCTAGGTCTTTTATACTTAAACCAAGCCATTCGCCACAGCTTGAACAAAACTCAATTGATTTGTCAACTATTGCTGAGCAAGCTTTACATTCTACTTTTTCCATTTAATTAGCCTATTATCCCTATTTATAAAATAATACAGTAACATTCAAATAACAATATTGTTCAAATAATAAAGAGGAATATGAAATTAAACAATAGTACAAGTGCGAGTCAGTTATTACCTGGACAGCCATTAAGAATTGGTGTTGATTTGATTGCTGACAAAAAATCAGGAGCATTAATTGTAATTGGCTCAACATCAAAATTAGAAAAAATTTCTTCAGGTGGTATTACTTTGAATGACTGTGAATTTTCATCTGAGATGCTCTCTGAATTGTCAAAAATGGACGGTGCTATTGTTGTAAATGAAAGTGTCTCAAAAATACTAAAAGCTAATGTTCATCTAAACCCAAGTGACACTATTTCGACTACTGAAACTGGAACTAGACATAGAACTGCAGAAAGAACTGCTGCCACCACTGGCTTGACGGTCATAGCAGTATCAGAAGAAACCTCCTTGATTAAAGTATTTGAAAATCTTCAGACAATAGAATTGGAAGAGTCATCAGAAATATTAGGTAGAGTAAATGAGTCATTGCAATCAGTTGATAGGATGAGAAGAAGGTTTGATGATGCTGTGACTAATTTAGGAGATCTTGAAATTGAAAATACATTAACAAATCAGGAAGTTTTAGAAGTAATTCAAAGAGGAGAACTCCTTATTCGATTAGCTAGCCAAGTCAAAACCGAAGCTCTAAAGCTTGGTGAGGATGCAGGATTGATTATGATTCAGATCGATTCTTTAGAGTCAGGTGTTATGAATACATTAAATCTAGTATTGAAAGACCATCTTCCATTAAGAAGATTTAGAACAACTACTAAAGCTATTAATGAAATAAGTATCTTGTCATATGATGAATTGAATGCAGTAGATTATCTTGGTAGCGTGTTATCTAAGCTTCCTTTAGATGATATATCAGTATCAAAAGGATACAGGGTTCTTGCAAGATTGCCCGGATTACCTGAAAACCTACATGATCAAATAATTAACAAATTTAAAACACTACCAAAATTACTCACTGCTTCGCCAGAAAAATTGTATGAAGTTGAAGGCATTGGAAGAAGCAGGGCTCAACAATTGAGAGATTATTTCGATACTTTACTTAAAAATATAGGTTTTTCCTACATAAATGGACATTAAATAGTTCTGAATCTATAGTATTGTTGACATCTATGGCAACAAAAGCAAAAAAAATTACTGATAAATATAAACCAAACCAATTTGTAGTTCACCCCCACCATGGTGCTGCAAAAGTTGTTAGAAAAGTTAACAAGAATGTAGAAATTTTTGATGAAAATGGTGAAGTAAGGTCAAAACGCAGGCAGTATTTCGAGATAGAAGTTCTCACAGATGGTCTGCTTGTGATGGTGCCAGTGGAAAATGTAGATGAGGTTATAAGGCCTGTTATTTCAAAAAACGCAGTTTCAAGAAAAGTGTTTCCTATTTTTAAAGAAAAGCCAGAAGAAGCTGGAACTAATTGGAGTAGATGGTACAAAGTTCTGACAGAAAAGATGACATCTGGAGATGTAATACAAGTTGCTGAAGTGGTTAGAGACCTGACACATGCTCAAATCAACAAGGGTATTTCCCCTGCACTTAAAAGAATGCTTGCAAAAGCAAGAACCACCCTAGCTAGTGAAGTAGCATGTGCTTTAAGTATTGATGAAGAAGCAGCTGTAGAAAAAATTAACCAATATCTTCCTGAGGAAGACCCTGACGACGGTTTATAATTTATATATAAATCAAAAGAGGCATAATGCTTGTAGGTAATGGGTTTGATATACACAAACATTCTAATGATGAAAAATTAGTCCTCGGAGGCATAGCAGTTGAAGGGCCTGGTTTTGAAGCTCATTCAGATGGAGATTTAATTCTTCATTCACTTAGTGATGCTTTGCTTGGATCTAGAGCAAAAAAAGACCTGGGTTTTTATTTTCCATCTAACGAAAATACTCCTGAAAATATATCAAGCGTAGAAATGTTAAATAAAGTATTAGAAATAATTGAATATGAAAAAATAATTATAAATAACATTGATATTACGGTTATTTCACAAGTTATAAATATTTCAAAAATATCTGATTCAATTGCTTCTAATATTGCCAATTTATTAAATGTTGACAAAAATTTTATAAATGTAAAGGGTAAGTCTTTTGATAACCTTGGTGTGATTGGAGAAGGAAAAGCATCAGCTTGTTTTGCAATAGTTTCGGTGAAAGATGCTTAAGATACATAATACTTATTCAAATACAATAGAGGAGTTTAAGCCAAATTCAGAAAATGTAAAAATTTATCTTTGCGGACCCACGGTACAATCTTCACCACATATTGGACATGGACGATCTGCCGTAGTTTTTGATTTTTTAATTAGATATTTATTTTTTTTAAATTATGAAGTTAATTTTGTTCGTAATATAACTGATATTGAAGACAAAATAATTGAAAGGGCAGAAGAAGAGGGAATTACTACAATAGAATTAGCCGATCGTGTAACTAAAGAATTTCAAGATGCTTATTCTGGCCTTAATTGTTTACCACCAGATAATGAGCCTAAGGCCACCGAAACAATAGATCACATAATTAATTTTATTGAAGACCTAATTGAGAAAGGATATGCGTACATTACACAATCAGGTGTTTATTTTGAAGTTGGTAAGTTTGATGATTATTTGAAATTATCGGGCAGAAATAAAGATGAAGTCATTTCTGGCACCAGGGTTGATTTAGAGTCTGATAAGAAAAATACAGAAGATTTTGCACTATGGAAGATTTCTAAGGAAAATGAACCTGCATGGAACTCTCCTTGGGGTGATGGTAGACCTGGATGGCACATTGAATGTTCTGCAATGATAAGTAAAATATTTAATTCAGGTATTGATATTCACTGTGGTGGCAATGATTTAATTTTCCCCCACCATGAAAATGAGCTCGCACAGTCAGCTGCTGCTTTTGAAAATCAAGAATTTGTAAAATACTGGTTACATAATGGCATGATTAACCTTTCTGGACAAAAGATGTCTAAATCTGAAGGCAATATAAAACTGCTTAACGAGTACATTGATAAGTTTGGTGGTAACGTAATTAGATTTTTCTTTTTAAGGTCACACTACCGCAAGCCTCAGGAGTTTTCTGAAGGATTATTAGAAGAGTCAAAAACAACTTTTAAAAGAATACAGGAATTTATCAGCAATGTTGAAGCTAATGCTTCAGATTTATCAATTATTAACGTATTCAAAAATTCTATGAACGATGATTTAAACACGCCAAAGTTTTTAGGAGAAATCTTCGAAATAATGAATAATTCAAGCAATCTAGATAAAAAAGAAATAAAAAATTTAAAAGAATCTATCAAATTTATATTTGAAATTTTAGGTTTCAATTTTGATATCAAAGATAATGTAAAAATTAATCACGAAGAGCTTACAAAATTTTTCAATTCATTTCAAATAAATTATGACAATTTAGAACAAGCAATGGAAGAATTTCTTACACAAAGAAATAAGTTAAGAAACGAAAAGAATTTTAATGAAGCTGATGTCATGAGAGATAAATTAAAGGAAATTGGCTTGTTAATTAAGGATGGTGATGATAATAGCTGGTATTGGGAAAATAGTTGAAGGTATTAATTCAGTAAACAGTGCTATTGATTCAGATCGAGCAGAAAAAATTTTCATCCTAGTATCTGATAAAATCATATCAAATCGTTTAGAGCTATTAATTGAAAAAGCAAAAAGTAAGGGATTGATAGTAGAAAAAATTAGAAAAAAAGAAGAGTGGATATTTAACTCTAGACATTCGGTTGTAGCAGTTTGTATACCCAAAACAACCTATGATGAAAAAACTTTACATCAAATAAAACCAAGCAATATTGTTGTATTAGATCATATTCAAGATACAAATAATTTTGGTGCAATAACTAGAACTGCATCAGCGTTCGACTTTAATATAGTTTGTCTTCCAAAAAAAAGGTCAGTAAATATAACAGAAAGAACTTTTGGAATCGCTGCAGGTGGTCTTGAAAATATAAATATTGTTTTTTATAATTCTATTTTTTCTTTAATCAAAAAATTAAAGTCGCTTGAGTACTGGACTGTTGGTATGGAGATGAATACAAATGATGATTTATCAAAAGTTGACTTAAATAATCAAAAAGTTGCCATATTTATTGGTTCTGAAGAAAACGGTTTAAGTAAAGAGATACAAAATAAATTAGATTTAATTATAAAAATTAATACAAATAACACAGTTGAATCTCTCAATGCCTCGGTCGCTGCTGCAATTGCAATGAATCATTTTTTTAAAAAAAGTAGTTGATTCAATACCGACTTTGCTATTATTTTACTGTTTGCCGGAGTAGCTCAGTGGCCAGAGCAGCCGACTTGTAATCGGCAGGTCAGGGGTTCGACTCCCCTCTCCGGCTCTAAGTGATTAAGTATGTAAATTCTTTTAAAATTTTTTTATTTTTGATACTTGCTGTTCAAATTGCCTTGTATTTTTATGGATATTTAAGACCATCTATTATTTATGATTACATTGATTTTTTTCCTTTTACAATTATTCCTGCAATAATTTTTTGTTATTTAAATATAAAGAGAATTACCAATAAGATTTACATTTATTTATCAATATATCTTTCAGTAATTTTATTATTATTTCCAATTGCCCAGTTTTTTGATGCAAGCTTTCTTACAACATACAGTTTTCCATCATATTTAGAAAATAGAGAGCTCAACAAAGATTCAGAATATTTATTGGTGATTGATACAAGTGGAAGTGTAAATTTGAATACTTTTAACGATACTGGTTATTTTGCAGATGTTATAGATAAGCCAGGTAAATTAGGATATCCAGAGGCAGTAGAGACATTAATTGGGGAACCAAAAGCAGTTTTGTTTCGAGAAATAGATACATCAAGCTTATTAAAAGTTGCAGGATGGAATGTAAGTATTGGAAATAAAAACATTTGGAAATTAAATTTAGTATCTTTTAATTCTGAATTAAATCTAAAAAATATCAAATTGAATGATTCAAGAATCGCAGGTACTGGAAGCATTTTTCTTGGTGAAGGACTAGAAATTGATGAATTAAATATAAATGGAAATTTTGAAGTAAGGGTGTCTGAAGATTTGTCAGTTGTGGTTATAGGAAAAGTAGAGACCCCTGCCTCATGGATAAGTGCTACAATAGGATATTTAAACCAAGCTGATGAAGTATATAAATTAAAAATAATTGTTGAGGATGGTTCTAATGTTAAGTTTTATGATGAAAAATAGGGGCCCTGATTGCTAGACCAACTTGGTAATGGGCTTCTGTTAGGGATAATTATTTCTGTTGCTTCTGTGGCACTATCTTTGTTATATGGCGTTACAAGAATTGTTAATTTTGCTCATGGAGAAATTATTGCCCTTGGTGCAATTGCTACTTTATTTTTTTCTAGTCCATTAGATTACAGGGTGTTATTTTTAGATAAATTTTCACCACTGGGTCTAAATTTTGTAATATCGTGCATTTTAGCCATATTAGTTTGTGGTTTATTTGGAGGCTTATTAGAGGTGTTTTTATTTAGACCTCTAAGAAAAAATGATGTTGGGAATATTGCTGTTTTAGTTGTAACTATTGGTCTTTCTATTTTAGTAAGACATTTGTATTTACTTTTTGCTACCGGAAAAGTTCAGAATTTTCCTCTTGAGTTGCAGAGAAGACAAACTTACTTATTTTTTGACATGACTCCTAGGAATTTAAATGTTTTGATTATTGGAATAATTGTAATGATTATAGTTGGACTTCTCTTAACATACACTCGTCTAGGAAAGGCCATGAGAGCAGTAAGAGATTCAGGGGAACTTTCAAGTGTTTCTGGAATTAATTCAGATAATATAATTTTAATTACCTGGATTTCTTCAAGCATGTTGGCAGGATTAGCTGGAATATTCCAAGCAACCATTAATGATGTTAGATGGAATATGGGATTTTTAATCTTACTTCTTATATTTGCTGGAACTGTCTTAGGTGGCATAGGAACTTCTTTCGGGGCAATGATAGGTGGATTATTGATCGGAATAATGGTTCAGGTATCAGTTGGATTACCATTTATGGAGGGACATACTGAAGCTAAAAATGCTGTGGCGTTAGGCGTAATGATTTTAATATTGTTATTCAGACCGCAAGGAATATTTGGTAAGAAAGAAAGAATTTCATGACATCCGCCAAAATTTCGTTTAGGCTTATTTTCTCTCTATTTGTTACTGCATTTTCAATTTATTTGGTATTTCTTTTAAATCCAGATGGTGCACCTAGAATTCTTTTAAATTTATTTACATTTGCGGGTATTTATGGACTTAGTGCTATTGGATTAAATGTTCATTTTGGATGGACTGGGCTTTTAAATTTTGGCCATGCCTCTTTTATGGGAGTTGGTGCTTATGTCACTTTACTGTTAATGCCGCATGCAGCTGGTAGAGAGGGCGAAGTTACAACTACAGGTTTACCATTTTTTGCTGCTTTAATTTTAGGCATCGGAGCCGCTGCTTTATTCGGATTATTACTTGGTCTTCCAGCTATAAGATTACGCGGTGATTATTTAGCAATTGTAACAATCGCCGCGGCAGAAATTTTTAGACTACTCGTTAGAGATTTAGAGTCAATAACAGGTGGAGTTTACGGCATAATAAACTACACTGAGAACTTTCAAAAATACAGACCATTATTCATTGATAATTTTTCAGAAAACTTAGGTTTTTCACCCTCTCAAGCTTGGGTATGTTTAGCTGCGTGGGTATCTATATTTATTACTGTTTTATTACTCAAGCGTTTAAGTGATTCACCATGGGGTCGCGCATTAAGAGCAGTTAGAGAGGATGAAGATGCTGTAAGGGCTATGGGTAAAAATGCAGTATGGCTGAAACTTCAAAGTTTTATGCTTGGCGCAGGGATTGCAGGCTTATCAGGAGTTTTACTAGCATTTAATTATGGTTCGCTTGAAACAACAGTCTTTATTCCGTTATTAACTTTCTATGTGTGGGCAATAATGATTCTAGGAGGAGTTGGCACAATTACCGGACCAATATTTGGATCAATTATATTTTGGGTGATTATCTCTGAGACTGACCGATTGGCATATTTATTATTTGAAAATGCAAACGGTCAACAATTAGCTGGCGTAAGGTTTCTTTTAGTTGGAGTATTAATTATGTTTCTTATGATATTTAGACCAAGTGGATTATTAGGAAAGAAAGAAGAGTTACTGTTAGATGTCAAATAATCTTATTTCTGTAAATAATTTAAAAAAATCATTTGGAGGCCTAAAAGCAGTTGACGTTCAGGAACTATCTTTTAAAAAAGGTGAACTTACTTCTATAATCGGACCAAATGGGGCAGGCAAGACTACCTTTTTTGATTTAATTTCTGGATTTCAAAGTGCAGACAGTGGGGAAGTCTCTTTGAAGGGTAAAAATATCTCAAGTACACAACCTTATAAAATTGCCAGAATGGGTATGGTAAGAACTTTTCAGTTAACAAAAGTTTTTGACAGAATGACTGTGATAGAGAATCTTTTATTTTCGGGATCAAATATAAATAATGATTCTTTTTTAAAATCATTTCTTAAATTAAATTCGCAGAAATTATATGAAAGTAATCTTAAAGAAAAAGCAAATCAAATAATGAATGATTTGAATATAGGGCATATGGCTGACTCTTATGCTAGAGAGCTATCAGGTGGGCAAAAAAAACTACTAGAGTTAGCGAGGTCAATTATAAATGAACCAGAAATTTTACTTTTAGATGAGCCGTTAGCAGGGGTTAACCCTAAGTTAGCTGAAGATATTTTGTCTCTTATTACAAAATTATCTGATACCGGAATCACAATACTTATGGTTGAACATAATATTGAAGCTGTAATGAAGATTTCGGAGAGAATTGTTGTACTAGCAGAGGGTTCACTTATTGCTGACGGTGTTCCTAATGAAATTAGAACAGATACAAATGTAATTGAAGCCTATCTTGGAAAAGCGGATGAGTAAAACAATTTTAGAATGCAACGGGATTGCTGCGGGTTACGTGAAGGGTTTAAATATCTTACAAGGAGTTGACTTAGTTGTACACGAAGGTGAGATAGTTTCAATTATTGGACCTAATGGAGCTGGCAAGTCAACTTTACTGAAAGCGATAATGAACTTAATAAGAGTGTCAGCAGGTAGATTCTATATTAATGGAATTGAAAAAACTAATATATCAACCCACAAGATTGTTTTAGAGGGAATAGGCTACGTACCACAAGTAGAAAATGTGTTTCCTTCTTTGACTATTGAAGAAAATTTAGAAATTGGTGCATGGAGTGTAAGTTATAAAAAAGAATCATTAAAAAATATATATTCCACTTTTCCAATGTTATCTGATAGAAAAAAAGATAAAGCAGGAAACTTATCTGGAGGACAACGTCAAATTTTAGCTTTAGCAAGGGCTTTAATAACTTCTCCGAATCTTTTATTGCTTGATGAACCATCTGCAGGATTATCACCCGTAGCAATTAGTGAAGTATTTGATTCTATAAAAGAAATAAATGATTCAGGAGTCTCAATATTATTAGTTGAACAAAATGCTAAAAGAGCACTTGCTTTCAGTGACAGGGGCTATGTCCTTGACCAGGGAAGAAATGCTTATCAAGGTAGAGGTGAAGAGCTACTCAATGACTCCCGAGTTATTGATTTGTATTTAGGTAAGTTATAAAAAAAAGGCCCGATTTCTCAGGCCTTTTTTAAAATCTAATTAAAGATTATGAACCGAAATCTACTGATTTAAGGACTGGGTTAGTATCACCCTCTGTTGTCCAAATATCGTAAGTAGCAGCAGTAGGATCACCAACTGCATTTAATTCGATTTCACCTGATGCGCCAACATAGTCAACATCTACACCGTCTGCTGCAAGTGCAATACAAGCAACACCGATACATTTTTCACCACCGGATGATGCAGCAACTAAGCCAGAAGCAATTTCTGGTCCAGTTACACCATTAGCAGCTGCTGATATTGCCATCAACATAACAGCATCATAAGCTTGTGGGGCAAAGATGAATGTTGGAGAGCCGTCTGCAGAAACTCCTGCATAAGCTGCTTCAAATGCATCTTTTGCTTCACCTGCTGCGGAACCTGGAGCTGTACCCTTGAATCCATCAAGTGCAGTACCTAAACCACACAATGATGCAAGACCAGCATCCTTAACACCATCGGTCATGTACCAAGGAGTGTCAAGAAGACCTTGTTCGAATGCAGGTTGAAGAACACCACAACCAGTTTCTGGGAACAGAATTCCCACTATTGCGTCAGCACCACCCTTGCCTACAGCAGTTACTTCAGAAGTAAATTCTGTAGCATCTGTTGCGTGGTAAACAATTGTCTTTACTGTACCGCCAGCTGCTTCAAAAGCTGCAGCGGTAGCTTCAGCAAGACCTCTACCATAAGAGTCTGCTCTTGAAATAATAGAAACTGTTTGAACTCCATCTTCTACCAAAAGAGATGCTAATACATCACCTTGAAGGAGATCTGATGGAGCAGTTCTCGCATAAAATCCTTTTTTATCAATTTTTGTAAATTGAGGACTTGTATTTGATGGAGAAACCATTACAACTTCAGCAGCAATTGCTGTGTCAAGTATTGCAAGAGAAGTACCACTACATGCGGCTCCCATTACACCTTGTGCACCTTGTGCAATTACATCATTTAAACTTGTAAGAGCTACAGCTCCATCACAACCACTATCACCTTCAATAAGTTGAACTGGTTGTCCGTTTATACCGCCAGCAGCATTGATTTGCTCAACAGCAAGAGCCGCACCTAGTGCAATACCAGGTCCTAATGATGCAAGGTCACCTGATAATGGCATTAATGATGCCAAAACTAATGGATCGCTTGCAGGAGCAGCTACTGTAGTCGCAGGCGCTTCAGTAGTTGCAGGTGCTTCAGTTGTTTCAACTTCTACTTCTGCCTCGTCACTACCTCCGCTACCGCTACCTCCACAGGCTGCAGCAACTAGTGCTAAAATCGCAATCAAAGCCAAAGCTTTGCGATTCTTCATATATAATTTCCTTTCAGTCACTGAAATTAAAAAAACCTACTAATTTGTAGGAATTATCAAACAATAGCGGATATTTAGTACTATTCAATAGCATAATTAAATAATTTAGAAATAAAATAAATAAAGATGAGTGAAATAATTGAAAATTTACTAATAGATTTATCAAACCAGGAGTATTTGGATATATTTCTATATATTTTTATGTTATATTTTCTCTATTTAGGTTGGAAAAAGGGTGCAGTTTTTCAAATTTTTTACCTTTTTGCACTTTTAATTGCAGTATCGTTAAGTTTTCGATACTCAGATGAGATTGGCTCATACATAAGTAGTTGGTTAAATTCAAATCTTCAGTTCTCAGAATTATTTGGCGGATTAATTATTTTCGTTGCAATATTGACTATGACGTCATTTTTGCAAAACTTTTTAAACAATCGCATTAAAACTTCAGATTTAGGAAGCAAAGCTTTAGGAGCTGGCATATCACTTTTAGTAAGTAATTTAATTTTGACTTTAATTTTTACAGGATTAAATATTATAAATTTACCAAACTTAATTGAAAATTCTGTAAAAGAGTCAAACCTTGTAAGTTTTTATGTAAGTCCTGATGGGTCTCCTCAACAAACTTTAGAGGTAATCATAGGAACTGATTTATTAAAAGTTATAAATAGAATTAATTATTTAACTGGCAAGTCTTCTGTTGTTGTTGACGAAGATGGTTGTTTAGAGATTCCAAAGTACAGTGAATCAAATTTACAGTCAAGACAAGATTTTTCAATTGAGATTTATAATTTACTTTCTCTAGAAAGACAAAATGAGAATGTTGATGGATTAGAATTAAATCAAATATTATCTAATGTTGCACAAGCTTATGCATATGAAATGTATTCTGGCGGTTTTTGGTGTCATCAAAATCCCAATAATGGTGAAAATATAAATGACAGACTCTCAAAAGTAGGCTTCCCTTATATAACTATTGGGGAAAACTTAGCAATCGCATCAACTGTTAGGTCAGGGCATCAAAGCTTAATGCAATCAGATTCTCACAGAAGTACTATTTTGGATAATGAGTTTCGTAGGGTAGGTATTGGAGTTGTTTCAGGACCTATAGGATTAATAATTGTGCAAGTTTTCTCATGAGCAGCATTGATTTAGACTCTTTTATAAAGAATTTGTCAGATGGTTTAAGACTTTATCTAAAAAATGAAAAAGTAAAAATAAAAGAATCTGATTTTCAAATTTTGAAAGAAGAATTAATATCTGAGTTTTCTCTTCCATATATTGATCAAAAACAAACTCCAACTCAGTTATTAAATAATTTTGTGAAAAATGAATATAAATTTGGAAAACTTATAACACCACAAGATTTAGGACCTAATGCTCACGAACAAATTATGTTATGGGGACTTATTAAAGCAAAGAAATTAAATGATTAATTCAGTCAGAAAAGATATATGGCTTAACTCTTACCCAATATTTCTCTGGCTTGCTTTAGAACCGATAGTTGGGTTGATAGATTCAAAAATTGCGAGTGTTATTAATTTGGAAACATTATCTGCAATAGGAATTGGTGAAACTATTTATTTTGTTTTTATTTGGGTTTTTATTTTTCTTGCTTATGGTACAACACCTTTAGTTTCTGCTTTAAATACAAAAAATGAAATAAATAAATTAAATTATTTTATTAAATATGGAAGAAATGTTTCTGTATTTCTCGGTGTAATATCATTTATTATTTTGTTTTTAAGTAGTGATTTTTTAATTTCTACTTTTGAGCCAACTAACAAAATACAACTTTTATCTTCAGATTATTTAATTTATAGATGCATTGGTCTTCCATTTTATTTAATAAATATGCATTCAACTGCTGTACTTAGAGGTTTAAAGTATGCCAAAATTACACTTTATAGTGCAATAATTGTATCAATTTCAAATGTAGTATTTAGTTTATTCTTTGGTCTTTTTCTAGGATATGGTGCAAGCGGAATTGGCTTTGCAAGTTCAGTTGCTTTTTTTATTGCGTCAATATATTCAGTTACTATTTTAAAAAAACAACAGAGTCATCTTAATGTTTCATATGAAGATGTTGATAAAGCAAGTATGAGAAGAAAGTTCTTTAGTGTAGGATCTTACATTGTAATCCGATCTTTATTTTTAACTTTATTCTTTGCATATATCAGAAATAGAGCAGCTTTGATGTCTATGGATGAGATAGCTTTGCAGCATATTCTTCTACAGTTGTGGTCAGTTGGTTATATATTCGTTGACGCAGTCGCAATTGCAGCTCAAACATTAATTGCAGAACTTATTTCAAAGAAAGAAAAATATCAAAATTCTTTACTTCAGAAAGAACTTATTTCTGTTACGACAATTATTTCATTAATTCTTTCACTAATACCGCTTATATTTTTAGAGAGTTTTATTGAATTGTTAACTGGTGACAGGTTTGATTTATTTGTTGACTTCCGATTAAAAGTAATGGTATCTCTAAGTTTACTTATTGGTTGTTTTGCTTTTTTATGGGATGGTGTTTTACTTGGCCTTGATAAGTCAAAAGAATTTTCGTTGTTATCGATTTTATCTGCAACTGCAGGTTTCTTGATTTGTAGTTATTTGTTAATGTATCAAAATTCAATTGAAATTCTTTGGGTAAGTATCAATGTTAGTTTGACTGTTAGAGCTGTACTAGGGTATCTGTATCAAAAATAATTTAATCTACGGCTTTTAGAACAGGTCTATCAAGGTAATAGCTTAAAATTTGCAATTCTTGAGATAGGTCAACTGATCTAATTTGTACATCGGGTACATTTTTGAGGAGTACAGGAGCAAAGTTAAGTATTGATCTAACTCCACACCCTGTTAACTGATCAGCAACACTTTGGGCATATTCACCCGGAGTTGCAATTATTCCAATTGCAACATTAAATTTTTCACAATATTTTTCTAAATCAATCAAAGGTTTAATTACTAAACCTGCTACTTGACTATTGATTTTCTTTGGATCATCATCAAACAGCCCAACAATACCAAAGCCTTTTTCTCTAAATCCACCGTAATGTGCCAAAGCAGAACCTAAATTACCAATTCCAACTATTACTGCGCTCCAACCTTCGACAAGGCCTAGTTCAAGTTGAAGTTGGTTTCTAAGAGTAGATATATCATAACCAACTCCTCTTGTGCCTAATGTGCCAAGATAGGATAAATCTCTTCGAACTTGAGCATCATTTACCTTTGCTAGTTCAGCTAATTTACTTGATGAAATACCTATGTTTTCATCACTAATTTGATCAAGGCATTGAAGATAAAGGGGTAACCTTTTAACAGTTGCCGGTGGAATTTTTTTATTTTCTTTCACTAATGCACAATCTAATTCGATAATGAAATTATATGTAATTATTTAGGATTTTTTATTAGCTTTATTTAGTTTCGTATTAATGAAAATTCGATGTATGTTAGTAAAATATGGAAAAAATCCCTAAAACATACGACGTTTTAATAATTGGTGCTGGTCCTGCTGGTGCGAATGCAGCTATTTCCTATAAAAATTTAAACCCTGATATGACTGTAGGATTAGTCGATAAAGCAATATTTCCAAGAGATAAATCATGCGGTGATGCTATTGGCCCCGGAGTAATAAGTGCATTAAAAAGATTTAACAATGAACATATTTTGGAAGGTGAGCCACAAGTTGTTTCAACAACGCTTTATGGTCCTGATAATATCGGTATTCAAAATTATATTCCTAAAGTTAAAAATAAGGAAGATTCAATTGTATATGTTATTCCTCGAGTTGATCTAGATAATAGAATATTAAATCTTGCGAAAGAGTTAGGCGTTGATGTATACGAAGGTTATAGTTTTGTAGATTTTACTCCCAATGAAGACAGAAGTTTGAATGTACTAATTAAAAATGATAATCAAAATTTAGAATTTGTAACAAAGATTCTTGTTGGAGCTGATGGTGCAAATTCTAGGGTTAGAAAAAAATTAAACTACAAGCCTAATTCAGATTGGCATAAAGCTATTGCAATACGAGCTTATATTGACAGTCCAAATTATTTAGAAATATTCGAAGAGAGAACACTTATGTTTGAAATCAATGTTTCTGCCGATAAAGGATATGCTTGGGCTTTCCCAAGCAAAGGTAATTTATTAAATATTGGTATAGGCGTTCCAGTTAGTATTTTTAAAAAAGATAAATTAGATGTCAACGTATTGTTAGATAATTTTGTATCAGAGCTTGAGTCCAGAGGCGTAGTTGTAGAAAACATAAGAAAGCAAAAATCATATTTACTTCCTTTTGCATCGTCTCGACCAAAAAGAAATAAAGAATATAATATTGCTTTAATTGGCGATGCTAGCTCTATGATAAATCCTATGAGTGGAGAGGGTATATTTTATGGTATGGAAGCAGGTTATTTGTTAGCCAAAAATACGCATAAACTACTTGATTCAAATATGATAAGTATCGGAATTGATAGATATGAAAAAGAGTTTACAAAACGATTTAAAAAACATTTTTTAAGCTGTGCTTTAGCAAGACTAATTCTACAGAGTCCATTTATGACAAAGAGACTGTTAAGAGTTGCTTCAAATGATCAGGATACTATTGATTTTGTCGTTGAATTATTATTTGATGAAGCGTATCTTACTTTGAAGGAAGTATTTAAAATAGGATACAAGTTTGTCTTACCAACAAAATTGCTTTCTTTAGGCCAAAAAACTCATTCCTGAAATTAATTAACATCTTATTGCTAGTACAATATAGGTATACTTTGTGAAATATTTCACAAATATGGAGGGAACATGATAAATTGGTTACCAATATTAGTGATGCTAATTATTGCTGTTGGTTTTGCCCTTGCTTCACTTGGAGTTTCCTATTTACTTTCACCAAAAAAACCAACTCCTGAAAAACTTGCCCCTTATGAGTGTGGAATATTTCCTGAAGTAGAACCATCTCAAAGGTTTCCCGTTAAGTTCTACATGGTTGCAATGCTTTACATAGTATTCGATATTGAAATAATCTTTTTATTTGCCTGGGCCACGAGATTTAATGATTTAGGTTGGTTCGGTATTGCAGCAATTTCAATATTTACATTTTTTGTACTTGAAACTCTTTATTATGTTTGGAAAAAAGGTGTTCTAGATTGGAATATTCCGCGTAGAGAGAGATACCTTAAAAAAGAACTTCAAGAGGTAGCTTGATGTATACACCAGATAATATTTTTACTACGACTATCGATAAAGCTGTCAGGTGGTCAAGAACTCAATCAATGTGGCCTGTAACTTTTGGTTTAGCATGTTGTGCTATTGAGATGATGGCCGCTGGAAGTGCAAAGTATGATCTAGCGAGATATGGAATGGAAGTTTTTAGGGCTTCACCTAGACAAGCAGATTTGATGATTGTTGCAGGAAGAGTTTCTCAAAAAATGGCACCTGTACTTCGCCAAGTTTACGATCAAATGGCTGACCCAAAGTGGGTAATTGCAATGGGAGCTTGTTCGTCGACAGGTGGAATGTTTAATAATTATGCGTTAGTTCAAGGCGTTGACCATATTGTTCCTGTAGACATGTACGTACCTGGCTGTCCACCCGGACCACAGTCTTTAATGCATGGAATTTTAACTTTACAAGAAAAGATTATGGATGGAGAGATCAATAGATGAATTCTGAAATTTTGAATATACCTTTAAATGATTACAAAACAACTGTCGAGTCCCTTAAAAACGAAGGTTTTGAAATGATGATGGATTTAACAGTAGTTGATTGGTTTAGAAAGAAAGAACCAAGATTTGAAATTGTTGTACAATTTTTATCTACTTCTCATAACAAAAGAAAAACACTCAAAACGTTTGTAAATGATGAAGACTTATCTATTTCTTCAATTACTGATATTTATCCAAGTGCAAATTTTTATGAAAGGGAAGCGTTCGATATGTTTGGTATTATTTTTGAAAATCACCCAGATTTAACGAGAATTTTGATGCCTGATGATTGGGTAGGACATCCTCTAAGGAAGAATTATGGATCAGGAAGAATTCCTGTTCAATTTAAGAATGCACCAAAGGTTGATTAATTGAAAGACTACAAAGTTAAAAAAAGCAAGTTAAGCAATTTTAAAAATAAGCTTGATTTTTGGGCGACTAATTCTGAAGAAGGTGGGTGGAACATCTCTTCTACAGATGAAGGCTCTCAAAAAATGCTTGAAAACGAAAATGAAGAACAAATAAAAATACAAACCGGAACTGAAGTTTTGGATGACTTTGTAATTGACGAAGAAACTTCAGATGACGAGAGAATGATTGTCAATATGGGTCCTCAGCATCCATCAACCCATGGAGTTTTAAGGCTTCAAGCAGAACTCGAAGGGGAAGTCGTAAGAAGAGTTAAGCCAATTATTGGTTATTTACACACTGGAATGGAAAAAACTGGTGAGGAATTAAATTATTTTCAAGGTCCTACTAACACTACAAGGATGGATTACCTATCACCTTTATTCAACGAGCTTGTCTTTTCTTTAACAACTGAAAAGCTAATTGGTATTGAAGTTCCTGAAAGAGCAAAAACAATAAGAATTTTGATGACTGAACTAAATCGTATATCTTCTCACTTAGTTGCATTAGCAACTGGAGGAATGGATATTGGAGCTTTATCAATGATGATTTTTGGATTCAGGGAAAGAGAACTTATTCTTAATTTTTTTGAGAAAACTACTGGTTTGCGAATGAATCACAACTTTATAAGACCTGGTGGAGTAGCGGCAGACTTACCCGATGGCTGGCAAAAAGATGTACAAGAGATCCTAAAAGTTATTCCCGAAAAATTGCAAGATTATGATGATATGTTGCTAGATAATCCTATTTGGAAAGGCCGACTTCAAAATGTTGGAATATTAACTACTGAAGAATGCTTCGCTTATGGAATCACTGGTCCAAGCTTAAGAGCTTCCGGTTATTCGTGGGACTTAAGAAAGTCGCAACCATATTCAGGAATTGAAAAATTTGACTTTGAAATTCCAGTGCTCAATGAAGGTGATGTTTTTGCAAGGTGGAGAGTTAAAGTTTTAGAAATATTTGAAAGTTTAAAAATTGTTGAGCAATGCATGCACAATATGCCCAAAGGTCCTTACAAAATTCAAGATAAAAAAATAACACCACCACCTCGTAAAAGGTTAGATGAATCTATGGAAGCATTGATTCATCATTTCAAGATATACACAGAGGGATTCAAAGTACCTGAGGGCGATGCATATGTTGCTATTGAATCTCCTAGAGGTGAGTTAGGATGTTATATAGTTTCAGACGGCTCTTCAAAGCCTTACAGAATGCATGTTAGAGGTCCTTCATTCTGTAATTTACAAGCACTACCAGTAATTATGACAGATAGCCCGATTGCAGATGCCGTCGCAGCAATTGCTTCATTAGATCCTGTAATAGGGGATGTTGATAGATGAGTTGGGATAAAACACTTTTAAAACAAGCAGGAGAAATTATAGAATTATATCCGCAAAAAAGATCAGCACTAGGACCTCTTTTACATCTTGCCCAAAGTAAAGATGGATATATATCTGATGATTCAATAAGCGTTATAAGTGAATTATTAGGGATTACAGAGGTTCAAGTAAAATCTGTTTCTACATTCTATTCGATGTATAAACAAGAACCAACAGGAAAGTATTTGATAAGTGTTTGTAAATCAATTTCTTGTGAAATTAATAATTCAACTGAAGTTATTGATAAGGTACAAGAGTTTACCGGACTAAATAATAATGAAACCGACGAAGATGGACTTTTTTCTTTTGAAGCTGTTGAATGTATTGGCGCTTGCGGTGGCGCACCAGCAATGCAGGTTAACTATGAAACAGTTGAAGGCATTAATGCTGAAAATGTATTCAGTCTATGTTCATGGTTAAAAGAGAGTGCTCCAGAAGTTATAGTTGCTGATGAAATGCAAGAAAACTTTGGCGGTATAAAATCTTTTGATTGGGCAATACAAGACAATACCGGAGCAACATCAACTGCTCCTGGTTTTCAAACTTTAAAAACATCTAAGGTAAAAAAATGAGAGAAACTATTCTTCTAACTCAACACATGCGTAGCAATCCAGAAGACAGTCATTTAATTGATAGTTATGAAAAAAATAATGGATATGTGACCGCAAAAAAAACTCTACTAAATAGCTCTCCAGAGAAAATATTAGAGGAAATTAAGTCTTCAAATATCAGAGGTAGAGGTGGTGCAGGTTTTCCAACCGGTGTTAAATGGGGTTTTTTAGCTGAAGATGAAGACAGGTATTTAGTAATAAATGCAGATGAGTCTGAACCTGGAACTTTTAAAGACAGAATTTTACTTGAGCGAGATCCTCATCAACTTATTGAGGGAATTATTATTACATGTTTTTCTGCAAATATTAAAAAAGCCTTCATATATATTCGTGGTGAGTATGCAAAACCAGCACGTAGAGTTCAGCAGGCAGTAGAACAAGCATATCAAAAAGGTTATTTAGGAAATAAGATTTTTGGTTCAGATATGGATCTAGACATTGTAGTACATCTAGGTGCGGGTGCTTATATATGCGGTGAGGAGACAGCACTTCTTAATTCATTAGAAGGCCGAAGAGGTGAACCAAGATTAAAACCACCTTATTTTCCTGCAGTTAAAGGCTTGTATATGAAACCAACTTTAGTAAACAATGTGGAAACAATTTCTTCAGTACCCTGGATAATTGAAAATGGCGGGGAAGAATATAACAAATTAGGCGTAGAGGGATCTACTGGAACAAGAATTTTTAGCCTATCAGGACACATAAACAAACCAGGAAATTATGAAATTGAAATGGGTGGTTCTTTTGGTGAGTTTGTTGAAACACTTGGTGGAGGAATTAGAAACAGTAAGAAAGTTAAAGCATATATTCCCGGAGGTGCTTCGGCTCCATGGTTTAGAGGTGATCAGTTAGATATAAAAATGACAATTGATGATGTTGCAAATAATAATTCAATGCTTGGTTCAGGTGCTGTAGTAATGATGGATGAAGATACCAACCTTGTTAGTGCTGCTAAAAGTATAGTCAGCTTTTTTGCTCACGAATCATGTGGTCAGTGCACACCTTGTCGTGAAGGAACTACATGGATTGAAATGATATTGGACAGAATTGCAAGTGGCCGAGGGAGAACATCTGACATTAATTTACTTTTAGATGTATGTGATAATATATCTCCAGGATTATCGTGGCCACCCAAAATGACCACTATATGCCCGCTTGGTCCATCAGCTGTTTCACCCATTACTTCTTTGATGAATGACTTTAGAGAAGAAGTTGAACGCTTGATACCAACGAAAGTATTGTTATGAGTGAGGTAGTCAATCTAAATGTAAACGGCATTGATATCCAGTCAGATTCTAAAAAACTTTTAATTGAGGCGTGTGAAGATTCAGGAATTCATATACCCAGGTTTTGTTGGCATAAACGTTTAGATCCAGTTGGCATGTGCAGAATGTGTCTAGTTGAAATTGAAACTCCAAGAGGAAAAATGTTAGTACCTTCGTGTACTACACAAATTTCTGATGAAATGATTGTAGATACTGAATCTGATGTAGTTAAGAAAGCTCAAGAAGGAGTCCTAGAATTTTTATTAATTAACCACCCTCTCGACTGTCCAATATGCGATAAAGCAGGCGAGTGCCCACTACAAGATCAAACTATGGCTTATGGTCCAGGAGAAAGTCGATTTGTTGAAGAAAAAAGACATTTTGAAAAACCTATAAGTATTTCTGAGATTATCTTGCTGGACAGAGAAAGATGTATTTTGTGTGCAAGATGCACAAGATTCTCAGATGAAATATCTGGTGATCCATTAATTGAATTTATTCAAAGAGGTAATAAAACAGAGGTAAATACATTTCCAAATGAGCCATTTAAATCATATTTCTCAGGAAATACTGTACAAATATGTCCTGTTGGAGCTCTAACATCAACCTCATATAGATTCAAAGCTAGACCATGGGATTTAAAATCTACAAGATCAACCTGTAATGGGTGTCCTATGGGTTGTTCTACAGAATTAAATTCATCGCAAAATAAAATGCTTAGAATTCTTGGAGTAGATAATGACTCAGTAAACCAAGGTTGGTTATGCGACAAAGGTCGTTATAACTTTGAGTATTTGAATTCGGAAACAAGAATAAAAACTCCACTAAAAAAATTAAATAACAACTTTGAAGAAGTTGAGATGCAGGAAGTTTATAGTGAAATCTCTGAACTTATTAAAAACGAGAATACAAAAGTAAATTTTTACCTTGGGTCAAATCTAACAAACGAAGACTTTGTAGCATTCAGAGAGTTTGCAAATTCAATTTCTAATAATGATAATAAGTTTTATTTAAATGACGATGTCTTATTTCAAGGCTTTTTCAATGAAGATGTTGAACTAGGAAAAATAGATGATCTAAACAATTCTGATGCAATAGTTATTTGGGCTGAAGATTTAAAAGAAAGATTACCAGTTCTTTATTTAAGAGTTAGGCAAGCTGTCAAAAATGGTGTAAAGCTTATTGTGTTCGGACATACAAACAGAACTTTGGATGATGTTGCAGAAATTTTTTATAGTGATGAAGTAGTTTCAGAAAATTTTGAAATAATAAAAGATTTAACAAAATTAGAAGATTTCAAATCCCTTATAGTAGAAAAAAATGTCACAGCTATTATCGGTAAATCTACTCCACAACAATCAGATAGTAGTATTAATAAATTATTTGATTTTTTAAACTCTAATTCAAATTTGAAAATTCTAAATGCTTTTACAAAAGGAAATACTTATGGAGCATTTCAAATTTTAGATAATTTAAAAGGTACAAAAGATTTTGTCAATGAAATTAATAGTGAAAATACAGATTTATTGTTTGTTGTTGCAGCAGATCCTATTGGTAGGTCAATATATTCAAAACAGGTAAAGAAAGTTTTTGATGAAATTAAAACAGTAGTTTCATTGGATAATTTTAAACATGAAACATCGGAGTTAGCAGATGTCATTGTTCCAATAAGTTCAACACTTGGAGAAAAAAATGGAACATTCACAAACATTGAGTTTAGAACATCTAGAATTGATAAACTTGTACCATCACCTGGACAAACTGTTAGTGATTGGGAGTTTATAACAAGCCTTATGAATTTCAGTGGATTGTCGAATAATTCCTACAGTTTAGAAGAGTTAAATACAAAAGCTTTTGAAGATTTAGACATAGAGTTAAAACCATATTTTGATAACTTAGATAAACCCTCAAACCTTGATGGAATAATTAACAGAACAACACCCAAAATAGCTACATCAAGTAGTGATTCTGAGAAAGTTAATTTTTTTATTGGCGAAAAGCTTTATGGTGATTCCGTAACAGAAAGAAATTCTGAAAGCATCTCTCTCTTGGGAGCAAAGAAATTTATTGAGATGAATCAAGAAACTGTAGACAAATTTAAATTGTCTTCTGGAAATTGTCTTTTAGAACAAGACAATTTAGAAATTAATGTATCTTATACAGTTAACAACATCCTTCCAAAGGGAACAATATATATCCCGACAAATAGAAGAGAACTTAATAAATTTGATTTCTCAAAAAAAATTATGATTACACCAAGTCGCGTTAAAGAGGCTTTAAATGTCAACTGAACTGATAATTGCATTAATAAAGTCAGGTATTGCATTATCGGTCTTATTAACTAACACAATTCTATTAATTTGGCTTGAAAGAAAAATAGTTGCTGGAATGCAATCAAGAGTAGGTCCTGATAGAGCTGGGCCATTTGGAATATTACAAACTTTAGCAGACGCGATTAAGTTATTACTTAAAGAACAAATTATGCCTTTAAAAGCTGATAGGGCAATGTATTTGTTGGCACCTATTATTGCATTAGTCCCCTCATTTTTAATATTTATGATTATTCCCCTAGGTCCAGATTTAAATATTGAAGTTGCTGGAAAAAATTATGTAGTTGACCTTGTGGGTGCAGATTTAAATGTAGGTGTTTTGTATTTTTTGGCCTTGTCTTCTATTGCGGTGTATAGTGTCGTTCTTGCAGGTTGGTCATCTGGTTCTAAGTACCCACTTCTTGGAGGTGTTAGAGCATCTGCTCAAATGATCTCATATGAAGCAGCTATGGGCTTATCCCTTGTACCAGTAATACTTTACTCTGGCTCACTTTCTCTTGTCGATATTGTTGATAGTCAATCTGGTAATTTATCGAGCCCTATTCCGTTTTTGGATTCTGTAGTTTCTTTCATACCTAAATGGAATGTTTTTCCTCAATTTGTTGCTTTTGGAATCTTTTTTATAGCTGCTGTAGCAGAAGTGAATAGAGCTCCTTTTGATCTTGTTGAAGCTGAACAAGAGTTAGTTGGTGGTTTTCATACAGAGTATTCAGGATTTAGGTTTGCAATGTTCTTCTTAGCTGAATATATAAATATGTTTAATATGTGTGCTATAACTGCCACTTTCTTTTTAGGAGGATGGCTTGGTCCTACCTTTGAAAATTTCTTACCCCCTCTATTATCGGCAATAATGCCAATTTTTTGGCTTGGAATAAAAATTTTTGCATTGTTGTTTCTATTCATTTGGTTTAGAGCAACATTACCAAGACTTAGATACGACCAATTAATGGAGCTTGGTTGGAAAAGACTTATTCCTGCATCATTAGTTTGGCTCATATTATCAGCAATAGTTTTAGGTTTTAGAGAGTTTGGGTTGCCATGGAGTTAATTTATGAGTGATACGTTTGGTTTAGTAAAAGGATTAAAAGTTACCTTTAAAGAGCTATTTCGAAAGTCGGTTACTGACAAATATCCAAAAGAATTCAGAGAAAAGCCTCAAAGGTTTCATGGTCGTCATGTTTTAAACAAATATGAAGATGGAATGGAAAAATGCATTGGTTGTGAATTGTGCGCAGGAGTTTGTCCCGCACAATGTATTTATGTTAGGGGTGAGGACAATCCTGAAGAGAGTCCTGTTAGCCCGGGTGAGAGATATGGATTTATTTATGAAATTAATATGCTTAGGTGTATATATTGCGCTTTATGCGTTGAAGCATGTCCAACGGAAGCAATTACTATGACATCCTTATTTGAGATGAGTGTTACAAACAGATCAGAAGCAATTTTCGATAAAGATGTACTCGTTGTCAATGAAGATGGAACTCCAAACACCCATGAAGTCAAGACTAAATTAACAAATATAGATGACCTTAATACATCGGATGGATGGATGAGAGCAACTTCTCCAAATGGTAATCCAAATTTTCAAAATGTAGTTAACTGGTCAGGTTCACTTGGAGTAGGAAAGAAGCCACCAGAAGAAGGACAATCATTGGAGGAAGAGTAAATTGTTTGAGGCGTTCCTCTTTTTTGCACCAGCAAGTTTAATAATATTAGGAGCACTCATTGTAATTTTTGCTAAAAATCCGGTACATAATGCCATGGGTTTAGTAATGACTTTAGTTTCTTTGGCAATAATTTATATAACTCTAAATGCTACTTTTGTAGCCATGGTTCAAATGTTAGTTTATGCAGGCGCCGTAATGACTCTCTTTCTGTTTGTGATAATGATGATAGGTGTTGATAAAAAAGAACAAACTACTGACTCAATTAAAGGCCAAACATTTTTAGTAAGTGGAGTATTTTTAATACTTATTTCCTTATTAGTTTACGTAGCTGTTAGCTCAGATTTTAAATGGGATCTCTGGTTCCCACCGGTTGAATATGATGTTGAAGGAACACCACAACTGATTGCAGGTACATTATTTACAGCATGGATATTTCCATTTGAAATAATTTCTATATTGTTAATTGTTGCTACTGCTGCAGCAATTGCACTTGCATATGACACGAAGAAAAGAAATAGCAATGCTTGAAGTAACTACTGATTGGTATCTTTCACTAGCCGCAATCTTATTCACTATTGGATTTCTTGGAATGATGATTAGAAAAAATGCTTTGATTATGTTTATGTGTATTGAGTTGATGTTAAATGCTGTAAATTTGACATTCATCTCAGCATCCAAACATTTTGGCCAAATTGAAGGTCAGGTTTTTGTTTTTTTTGTTTTAGTTGTTGCAGCAGCAGAAGTAGTGGTTGGTCTTGCAATTATTGTTTCTATTTTTAGGAAACAGTCATCTGCGTCAGTTGATGTATTAAATGTGGCTAGAGGTTAGTTTGGAATTCATTTTTCTACTTTCAATTTTCCTACCATTCCTAACGGCTATTTTTTTATTTCTAAATAAGAAATTATTTAATGAACTAATGACAAACTTTTTTACTCTAAACGCTGCACTTCTTTCATTTGCTATCGCAGCGTATTCTTTTGTTGCACTTGCTTTGAATAAATTTAATGGAGTAAATATAGAGCTGTTCCAATGGATTTCTAATCCTGATATAAGTATTGGATTTACTCTTGACGGATTGTCTGGGATTATGCTGATATTAGTTACTGGCCTTTCTTTTGTTATTCAGCTTTTCTCAACTTCGTATATGGAAAAAGATGAAAATTACAGCAATTATTTTATATATTTCAATTTTTTTGTATTTTCAATGTTGCTGTTAGTAATGTCTTCAAACTTTTTAGTGATGTTTTTTGGGTGGGAGCTTGTGGGCTTGAGTTCCTATTTATTAATTTCATTTTGGTCCAAAAAACCAGCAGCTGCAAAAGCTGGAAATAAAGCGTTTGTAATAAATAGAGTTGGTGATTTTGGATTCTTAATTGGATTAATGATTATATTGGATAATTTCAATACCTTTGATTTTTACACAATTTTAAATAATACAAATGAAGTATCTGAAAACACTATCACATTAATTTCTCTTTTTTTACTTCTCGGAGCGTTTGGTAAATCTGCTCAATTTCCATTATTTAGTTGGCTTCCAGATGCAATGGAGGGTCCAACTCCTGCAAGTGCACTTATCCACGCAGCAACAATGGTTACGGCTGGGGTATTTATGCTTGTTCGAATCTCTCCACTTTTACAACACTCAAATTTAGCAAGTCTTTTAATAACAGTTTTTGGCCTTATAACGGCTCTACTCGCAGCATTTTCTGCCATAAATCAATATGATATTAAAAAAGTTTTAGCATACTCTACCATTTCACAACTTGGTTTTATGTTTATCGCAATAGGCGCCGGGGCATATGTAGCTGCGATTTTTCACTTAGTTACTCATGCGTTTTTCAAAGCATTGCTATTTCTTGGAGCAGGAGCAGTCATACATTCTATGCATCATGAACAAGATATCAGGAAAATGGGAGGGTTAAGAAAACAAATGCCAATTACAGCTTCAATGATGGGTGTTGGAACACTTGCAATTTCTGGAATACCCCCACTTGCAGGATTTTGGTCAAAAGATGAAATATTAGCTTCTGTATTCGCAAATGGCGGTATTTATTATATCTTTTGGGCTCTCACTTTAGGTGCAGCTTTTCTGACTGCATTTTATATGGGTAGACACTGGTTATTAATTTTTGAAAAAGATAATGGTTTTGAACATTCAGATATTAACGAAGCTCCAAAAGCAATGACAAGGCCTCTATTGCTTCTTGGAATATTTTCTATATTTATTGGATTTATAAATACACCATTTTTTCACGGTTTAGAAAAAGTTCTTCACGTCAATCTTGAGTATGTTGAGGTAACACATTTACCTGAGGGAATTACCCTTATTGTTTTAGCAGTTTTGTCTATTGGAGCTGGCTTTACAGGTTTAATTATTGCATTTTTATTTTTTGGTATTGAATTACACAAGCGTATTGATTTACAAAAATTTAAACTTGAGTACCCTATTAAATTAATCAAAGATCTCTCTTTTAATGTTTTGTACCTAAATAAATTCGGAAATTTATTTTTCGTGTCTGGCATGAAAAACTTAACTCGTAAAGTAGCTGTTGTAGTCGATGGTATATTAATAGACGGTTCAGTCAATTTTGTGTCAACAGCATTTAATACAACGTCAAAAATCACCTCTACAACTCAAACTGGAATGGTAAGAAATTATGTTGTTTATTTTGGTTTATTTTTGTTACTTCTAATTGTTCTGTTCATTGCTACTCCAATGTTGCAATCATGATTGCGATAATGTTTTCTCTTTTGATAATTCCTCTTAGTGGTGCATTATTTGTGTTTGCTATTTCAAATTCAAGAAAAGAATTATTTAGACCAATCGCAATTGCTTTTTCATTAATTACATTTACCCAAACTGTATATTTATTATTCGGTGAATATGCAAAAACAGAATTTACAATTTTATCTAATTTTGATTGGATTCAGTCTTATGGACTAAGTTTGCATTTTGGATTATCAGGAATGTCTACACTTTTACTTGTATTAACTTCATTGTTAGTGTGTGTATCTCTTTTATCTATCGGTAAAGATCACGCTGAAAGTAAGGGCTTTGTTGGAGCACTCTTATCATTGCAATTTGCTATAAATGGGGTATTTATAAGTGGTGACTTAATATCTTTGTTTATATTTTTTGAAGCCTTGCTAATCCCGATGTATTTTCTAATGGGTATATGGGGTGGAGAAAACAGAAGATATGCAACAATAAAATTTATTCTTTATACTGTTTTTGGTTCAGTCTTCATATTTATTGGAACAGTTTATACAGCAGTGTTAAGTTATAGGGTGAATGGGAAGCTCGCAGTAGATTTTGAAACATTAGCTTCCTTAATTTTGCTTGAATCTCAATCAAGAACTTTATTCTTGTTATTCACTTTCGGTTTTTTGATTAAAGTTCCAATATTTCCACTACATACGTGGTTGCCTGATGCTCACGTAGAAGCACCAACTGCTGGAAGTATAATGTTAGCTGGAGTTCTTCTAAAAGTTGGTGCATATGGAATACTAAGAGTTTCGATACCTTTTTTTACCGAGGGTTTTCTTGCATATAAAAATTTAATTGCAGTTCTTTCTGTTATTGGAATAATTTATGGAGCTATAGTTGCTATTGCACAAATTGATATAAAGAAATTAATTGCATACTCTTCAGTAAGTCATATGGGATTTGTTATGTTGGGAATATCAGCTGGAGGTTTTTTAAGTCTTGAAGGAGCAATAATACAAATGATTAACCATGGTATTACAGCTGGAGCATTGTTTATGCTAGTTGGTTTTATATATGAAAGAAGGCACACAAGGAATATAGGTGATTTTGGAGGAGTAAAAATTTCAATGCCAAGGTATGCAGCTGTATTTCTGTTTACATCATTTGCTTCTATTGGCCTCCCAGGTCTAAATGGGTTTGTTGGTGAGTTTATGATTCTTATGGGTAGTTACAACACTTATAAAGTTCTTACATCATTTGCAGCTTTTGGGGTTGTTTTAGCAGCAATCTACATGCTTTGGGCTTATCAAAGAATGTTTACAGGCCCAATCAAATATGAAGAAAATGAAACCCTTGATGATCTTAACTCTCGAGAAACTGCTTCAATAGCCCCTTTGGTATTATTGATGCTGTTTATTGGTATTTATCCTAATTTTATTGAAAGTTTTGTTATTCAAGAAGCAAGTTTATTAAGTGAGACAATCGCAATGTTCGCGGAGTTAAAATGACTTCAATCTCTGAGTTTTTAGGTATTAATTACATAGTCATTGCTCCTACACTAGCATTACTTTTAACTGTCATAGTATTGTTGTTTTGCACAATTACTATCTCAACACCAATGTACGTAAAAAAATATATTTCATTTTTTGGAATTTTATTAACTTTATTCACAATCTTTTTAAAGTTTGGATTATTTTTTACAGATGGAGTCTCTTCGTACTTCTCAGAAAAAATTCTTCTAGATGAATTCGCACTTGTTGGTAACGTACTAATTGGTCTAGTCTTACTTTTTACATTCAACTCATTCTGGCAAACTTCAGAGATGATAGAAAATAAAACTACTGAAGCTTTAATTCTTGTTTTGATGTCTGCCTCTGGTTTTTTGCTAATGGTAGATTCAGAAAACTTCATAATGTTGTTTATAGGTCTAGAAATTGGTTCAATTAGTTTATATGCCTTAGCAGGACTTAACAGAGGCGATCAATTAAGTAATGAGGCTGCTTTGAAATATTTTTTACTTGGCTCTTTAGCTTCCTGCATATTTGTTTATGGAATTGCATTAGCTTACATCTCATTATCAGTAACTGGAGTATTTGATACAAGTATTGCAATTAGTTATATTGGCCCTGAAAATGTTCCACTGACAACATTTATTGGACTTATATTAATAACAGTTGGTTTACTATTTAAAGTTGCTGCTGCCCCCTTCCAAGCATGGGCACCAGATGTATATCAAGGATCTCCGACTGGATATGTTGGGTATATGGCTACTGTTGCAAAAGCAGCATCTTTTATTGTTCTTGCAAGGCTTGTTGCAGTTTCTCTGTCATTTATAATTGATCAATTTGATTTATTCTTTGGGGCAGTTGTAATTTTATCTGTATTAGCTGGAGCTTTGTTCGCAACAAATCAGACTGATTTAAAAAGATTGATTGCTTATAGTGGTGTTATTCAATCAGGATTTATACTCTCTGGAATATCTTCAGGCGTTTATGGAGTAAGTGCTTCGATTTTTTATTTGATCACTTATATCATTCAATTAATTGGGATCTTTACTATATTTTCAATAATCAGTGGACAGTTAAGTTCAGATTTTCAGATATCTAATATTTCGGGATTATTCAAAGAAAACAAATATATAACAATTACTTTTTCTATATTTATGCTCGGACTTGCAGGACTTCCACTAACAAGTGGATTTGTTTCGAAGTTTATTTTGATAACTAATCTTTGGTCATACGAGAGGTATATATTAGTGACTGTTTTGATGCTAACTACAGTCGCGGGTTTTTACTTTTATTTACGACCTATTTGGGTAGCTGCTGTAGAAAAAACAGAAAATGCGGTTGAAAGAATACAAGTAAAAAATTCAGATAAATTATTACTTGGAATATTGGCTGCTTTAACTATCTATTTTGGATTACTTCCAAATACCTTAGTTAACATAACTCGTTGGATGGTTGAGGGATATCTTTAATGTTCACCAAAATAATTCCACCAACTAGTCTTTATCATCAGGGTGGTTGGGATGAAATGCTAATGTTTTTAATACCGGCTTTACTTTTAACTTGGTTAAGAAATAAACAAAAAAATGAAAAATCTGAGGAATAATTTATTCTTTTTGAATTTTTCATCTTAAAATAAAATATGTGATTGAAATAAAAGATCTCACTATGAGATACAAAAACGGAAAAGGCGTTGGAGATATCAATATCTCTGTTGATAATGGCGAGGTTAAAGGGCTTCTTGGTCCTAACGGGGCTGGAAAATCTACAACAATGAGAAGTCTTATGGGATTTTTGATGCCCTCTGAAGGTTCACTTTCAGTTGAGGGAATTGATACAATTGAAAATCCTGTTGAGGCAAAGAAAATAATAGGCTATTTACCTGGAGATCCTCAACTTCCACAAAATTTAAACTCTAAGTCATTATTTAAACTTGGTGCGGATATGAGAGGTCAATCAACTGATTATGCTATGGAATTAGCAGAAAAGTTTGAATTGGAGGTTGATCAAACTCTCAAAGAATTATCTAAAGGTAACAGACAAAAAGTTGCATTGATACTGGCTGTGCTTCATAAGCCAAAGGCATTAATTTTAGATGAACCAACTTCAGGCCTGGACCCCTTTCATCAAAGAACTTTTTTTGAAATCGTAAAAGAATTTGCTAATAATGGTGCAGCAATACTTTTATCATCACATATTATTTCTGAGGTTGAAAAAGTTGCCGACTCGATGGCTGTTTTAAGAGAAGGTGCAAAAGTATATGATGAAACATATGAGACATTTTTAAATAAAGCAAAAGAAGAAGGACAAGATTTAGAAGATGCTTTTTTTACATTCTATGAAAGAAGAGAGGGGTAATGTTTAATTATTTCAAATATATGATTACAGTTCCAAGAAAATTTATTTTAAATTGGGCAATTTCTGGAGGAGTTTACTTATTAATACTTCCACTAGCTTTTGCAAATTCAAGTGTAGAAAGTTTGCTTATTGACACACAAAGAGAAGCTTTTAGAGGAATGTCAGAAAATGAAACAATGATGAATTTATTGGGAATTCAGGATTGGGACAATGTTTTTACGTTAGAAGGAATGGTAACAACTTATTTCTTAGTACCATTTGTTCCACTTTTAATTGGCACTGCCACAATAATTCTTTTAAATAAATTAGGTTCAAAAGCAGAAGAGGATGGGACTTTCGAATTTGTTGCTGCTTTACCAATGACAAGAACTTCTGTGTATTTAACACAATCAATTGTTGCTGTTCTATTCGGTTTATTTGTAACTTTTGCATGGACAAATATTATGTTTATTCCAATTGCAACTATGGAACTTAGTCAAACACTTGATTATGTTCCACTTATGAAAGCAACACTTCAAGCCGCTTTGGCTGGGGTTACTTTTGGTGCACTAGGATTTGCGCTTGGAGCATTTACTGGAAAATCTTCAATGGCTTGGGCTTTTGGTGGAGGCTTAATGGCATTTGAATATTTAACTAACTCTCTAGCTGGAACAAATGATTTTTTTAAATGGTTTGATGACAATCTTTCATCTTTTGGAGCATATGGCAATCCTTACCAAGATGGTTTATTTGCAGAAGACATATTGCTTGTAATAGGAAAAATAGCAATATTTTTGATAATAGGATTTGTAGGTTTCAGAAATAGATCTTTAAATCTTAGATAAACAATTCCCTACAAAAATTTAATCTACTTAATATATATGTATGCCAAATTTTTCAAGAACAGTAACAGTCAGCTCAGACATTGATTCTGCTTTTGAATTTTTATCAGATTTTAGAAATTTAGAAAAATGGGCTGAAGGTGATGAAGGTGAACTTATAACCAAAGAACCATTAAGACAAGGATCAGTATTCAGAGTTAATACACACTTTAATAATAAGCCAAGACAATACAATTATGAGATTATTGAATGGGGTCCGCCACTCAGAGTTTCCTTACAAGCTTCAACTTCAATTTTTACAATTGTTGATACTATATTTTTATCAGCTAACTCAAAAGGCACAGAGGTAACATACTCTGTAGATATTAATTACAAATTTCCTTTTTTTATTATTGGTATTTTTGTTGGAATTATATTTAACAAAATAATGGATAAGCAAATTAAAAATTTAGAGGCAGTTCTTGGTCCGGTACAAGACTAGCTTTCTAGTTTTAATTTTATTTTTTTCTGTAAGTTGCCAGGCAGAACAGGAGAGTAATGTGACTGTTGAATATGGAGAGTTTCCAGAAATAAGTGGTAGAGATTTAAACAAAAGGGACAAAATCGTTCCAGATGATTTTGTAGATAAAAATTTAATTATTATTGTTGCTTTTCAACAGTGGCATCAACCATTGGTTGATGAATCAATTACATTATTAGAAAAAACTGGATTTGGTGATACACATAATATAATCGAGGTTCCCACCGTACAAAAAAGCTCAAAATTATTTGAAGTTTATTTAGACGGAATCATGCGTGCAGGAATTAGAGATGACAGAATAAGAGATAGAACAATTACTGCTTATGTTGATCTAAATCAATTCCTAGAAAATTTAGAAATACCTTCAAACGAGACAATATATTGGTTTTTGGTTGAAAAAGATTCAAGAAATATCCTGACAAGAGGATACGGTATAATTGATGAGGAAGATTTAGATTTAATAAATTCTTTTTAGATATAAATTGTTGTTAAGTAAACAGCAACTAATGCAAGTAAAAGCATTACACCATTAATTGCACCTCTAAGAGCTGCACTCATATTTGTTGCAAAACTATGAAATGCAATGACAGCACCAGCTAGAAGTAAAATTCCAATTTCTAAATTCCAATTGGCAGTTGAATCACTTACAGTTGATGAAATTCCTACCCCAGAAATTACAGTTATAACATAAGAAATAGATGAAATTTTACTGAAAGAAACACGTAAGACTCCTGTTGTGTTTCTTGTCGGATCATACTTATTAATTCTCGGAGCAAAAACTGCCCATGTAACCATAGATCCTAACCAAATTGATAATCCAACCACATGTATGAACTTTAAAATTACTTCCATAAAAAAAAGACTACCACTGTTTAATTCTTTTATGATATTTATATGAAGGAATATAAAGCATGGGTTCAAAATACTGTTTCTCCTTTCACAAATCTAGAATTTTCTTTTATGGAATATCCTAAATTAGGTCAAGAAGAGTTAATTATTGAAACAAAAGCAGCGACGTTAAATTTTGCTGATCTTCTTCTTTCAAGCGGCATGTATCAATCTAACCCAAGGCTACCATTTGTTCCCGGTTTTGAAGTTGCCGGTTATGTAAAAGAATGTTCTTCGGATAGTAATTTTTCCATTGGGGATAGGGTAGTTGCTGCTACAACAGTTTTTAGATCTGGTAGACATGGGAGTTTTGGAGAAATTTGTGTAGCTTCAGAAAACTTAACATACAAACTTCCTGAAAATGTATCCTTTGAAGACGGAGCAGCAATATTAATGTCATATTTAACATCTGATTTTGCTTTACACCGAAGAGCTCAAATAAAGCCTGATGAATTAATTATGATAAATGCTGCTGCAGGTGGAGTTGGACTTGCTGCTGTTCAACTTGCCAAAATATCAGGAGCAAGAGTTATTGCTGCTGTTGGTTCTGAGGAAAAAAAAGAACTGATAAAACAATTTGGTCCAGAGTTAGTAATCAATTATCAAGAAGAAAATGTAAATGAGATTATAGAGGGTGTATTTGGCAAAAGGCCTCTGGACATAT
>CACOLU010000005.1 GCA_902628045.1 uncultured Candidatus Actinomarina sp.
ATGTTGATAAGCTTGCTGGTGATGTTGAGGTCATTATAAATACTACGCCATTAGGAATGCCACCATATGAAAACGAAAAACTTCCAATAAGTCATCTTAATTTTTCAAAATTAGAACTATTTTATAATTTTGGATATGGTGTATCAAAGAAACTTATAAGTGATCTTCCTAAAAATGTAACATCAATTGATGGGACAATAATGTTAATTGCTCAAGCAATATCTTCGTTTAACATATGGACAGGACAATGTATAAAATTTAACGAAGCTTACAAGGAAATTGTAGAAAGGATAGATTATGAAAATTAAATATCTTACAGCTGGTGAAAGTCATGGACCAGAATTAACTGCAATTATAGAAGGTATTCCATCAAATTTTGAAGTAAGTAAAAATTATATTGATGATTTTTTATCAAGAAGGCAAAAATCTTTAGGTTCTGGTGGAAGAATGAATATTGAAAAAGATGAGATTTTTATTACTTCAGGTGTAATTAATAATTTATCAACGGGCGGTCCCATAGCAATAAAGATTATTAATAAAGATTGGAAAAATTGGAAGGATAAAGAAATAGAACCTTTCGTAGTTCCTCGTCCAGGACACGCTGACTTGGTTGGGACATTTAAGTATAACCACAATGACATAAGGCTGTCACTTGAAAGAGCAAGTGCACGTGAAACTGCAATTAGATGCGCGATTGGAGCAATTTGTCATCAAATCCTTGGCCAACTTGGAGTTGAAGTAGTAGGTTATGTTTCATCTATTGGTGAGCAAAAGTTAGAAAATATCAATTTAGAAGATTTAGGTCTAATTAAAAAACATGTCAATGAATCTGAAGTGTCATGTCCAGATAAAAAAGTAAGTGAATTAATGATAAATGAAATATTAAAGGCAAGAAAGAAAAAAGACACTTTAGGTGGTTCTGTAACTTTAGTTGCAAAAAATTTTCCTGCAGGGTGTGGTAGCTATGTTCATTTTGATAGAAAGTTAGATGCAAAACTTGCTTCATCCATGATGTCTATACAAAGCGTTAAAGCAGTTGAGGTTGGCAATGGAGTAGAAGCATCTAAAGATTTTGGAACTGCTGTACAAGATCAAATAGTTTTAAACGAACAAAATATTGAAAGAATCACAAATAATTTAGGTGGATTTGAAGGAGGTATGTCAACAGGAGAACCAATTATTATAACTTCTTATTTAAAACCTATAAGTACAACTTTGACTCCTATAAAAAGTGTTGATTTGGCATCTCAGAAAGAGACAGAAACTACCTATGAAAGGTCTGATACCTGTGCTGTGCCAAGAGCTGTCCCTATTTTTGAAAGTGTAATATCTATAGATCTTTTGAATTCTTTAATTGAAAATACAGGTGGAGATAATAAAGAATTAATTTTAAATAGAGTTAATAAAATAAAAGACATAACTCTTAATAGCTTTAATTTGGAAAATAAAACATGGTCCATGAAATATGAAAATGAATAATTCATTTTATTTATGTGGGTTTATGGGTGTTGGAAAAACTACGATTTTGAATAATATTAAACGACAAACTAAATATACGTGTTTTGATTTGGATGAAAGTATAGAAAATAAGTATGGTCAAATAAATAGTATTTTTAAAGAACAGGGAGAGACTTTTTTTAGAGAAATTGAAGAAAAAGAATTTTTTGTAAGTCAAAACAAATTTAATTTAATTTCTATAGGTGGCGGTGCAATAGAAAATGATAATATTTTTGAGACTTTACTCGAAAGTAATCAAACTATTTATTTAAGTCTTGACTTTGAAAGCCTTTGGGAAAGAATTAAAAATTCTAACAGGCCACTAATTAATACTGGAAGAGAAATTCTTGAAAGTAGATATAAAAACAGATTAAAAAGGTACGAGATGATGGAATATAAGATTTCTAATGAGAATGTAAAAGATACTACAAGCAAAGTATTAGAAGTAATGGAAAAGCAAAATGTCTAGAAATATTTATCTAAACAATACTGAAGAATTAATTAAATATATTAACGAAGATTTACAAAATGAGAGCTTAATTATTCTCGATTCTGCGCTTGAACAATTTAAATTACATAGCAACTTAAATGCAAGTCATGTTTACTTGAAGGTTTCTGAAGAAACAAAAAATTTAGAAACAGTTGAAAAAATTTGGGAAATAATGTTTTCATCAAATTTAAACAGATCACACGAAATAGTAATTATTGGAGGCGGAGTTATGCTTGATCTCTGCTCTTTTGCTGCAAGCACATTTAAAAGAGGTATTTCCTATACATTAGTTCCATCTACTTTATTAGCTATGGTTGATGCATCTCATGGAGGTAAAAATGGTTTTAATAATGATTATGGAAAAAACCAGATTGGCACTTTTAATTTACCGAAGGGTGTAATTGTGTGTTTTGAACTACTAAATACATTGAAAGAAAAAGATTATAAAGATGGCTTAATCGAGCTTGTTAAACATGGACTAATTGGTAGTAAGGAAATATTTGATAAATTGATTTCTGCAGAAGATTTCAAAATAGAAACTGAGGTAATCAAAAAAGGAATACAAATCAAAGAAGATATTGTAAAAGAAGATTATTTAGAAACTGGAAAAAGAAAATATTTAAATTTTGGACATACAATAGGCCACTTAATTGAGCAAGATTCAAAGTTTACTGTATCACACGGTGAAGCTGTAGCTATAGGAATGATTTACGAACTTGGACTATCAAAGAAACATTTTGGTTTACCGCAAGAAGTAATTGATTTATATGTATCATACCTGGAGAAACTTGATTATAAAAAATCATATGAATTTGAAAATAGTATCGATTACTTATTAGGAATTTTAAAAGATGATAAAAAAAGTAAATCTGATTCAGTAGATATTGTTTTACTGTCAGATGTATCGCAGCCAAATCTTATTTGTATAAGTTTTGATGAATTGATTGAGGTGATTAAAAATTAAAAGTATATATTTTATCAACGGTCCCAATCTTAATTTTTTAGGCGTGAGAGAAATTACACAATACGGTTCAACAAGCTATGATGAGTTAAAAAATTTAGTTAATTCTGAAGCTAAAAAGTTAAAAATTAAAACTGTTTTTTTTCAATCAAATATTGAAGGTGAAATTGTAAATTATATTCAAAACCTAATTAATGATAAAAATTCATGGATTGTAATTAACCCTGGAGCATATACACATACAAGTATTGCAATAAGGGACGCTCTGCAGATTTATGCACAAAACAATAAAATAGTTGAAGTTCATATTTCAGATATAAATCAAAGAGAACAATTTAGAAAAACAAATTTAATTTCTGATATTTGTAATAAATCAATTGTTGGCAGAGGTGTGCAAGGATATATTGAAGCACTGGAGTATATTAATGAACAGTAAGCAAACAATTGCCTATCAAGGTTCATCTGGCTCATATTCAGAAGAACTTTTAAAAAAGGAATATCCAAATTATCTGTACCATCCAACTGAGACGTTTACTGAATTAATATCCTATGTAAAATCTGATTCTGGAATTGGATTATTGCCTGTTGAAAATTCAATCGCAGGTACTGTGAATGAAGCATACGAAGAGCTAATAGATAGTGGTCTTAAAATACTTGCTGAATATGTGCTTAGAATTAACCACAGTTTAATAGGATTAGTTGGTTCAGATTTAGTAAATATTACAAATGTTATTTCACACCCACAGGCATTACAGCAGTGCAGCAAGTTTATACAAAAGCATAACTTAAGAATCACTCCAGTCTTTGATACTGCCGGAAGTGTATTTGAAATTTTAGAAAATAATGAACTAACTACGGCTGCGATTGCAGGAGATCATTTTGAAAGTGATGAAAGGTTCTTGATTTTAGAAAAAAATATATCAAATCATGAAGAAAATTATACAAGATTTCTTCTTATTGGAAATTTAGATTTAGATCAGAATCAAGTTAAAAATAAGTTTTCATCAGTGCTTATATCTGATGATAAGCCAGGCTCTCTATTACAGTCTTTGAATATTTTTAGTGACCTTGATATAAACCTTACAAAACTTGAATCACGACCAATACTGGGAAGACCCTGGGAGTATAAATTTTATATTGATTATGAATTAGAAAATTTGGAAAAACAATCTGAGCTTGAGGAAAAAATAAGTAAAGTTTGTAAAGAATTTAAGCTCTTGGGACATTATCCAAAAGCTATTCAGTAATTCTCCACTGAATACCTTGTTCAGAATCTTCTATTTGCAAACCAGAAGATTCTAATATATCTCGAACTTCATCAGAAAGCTTGTAATTTTTTTCGTTTCTTAACTTTGACCTTAGTAATATTAGTTTTTCAACTAAAATTTCAAAACGTTCGGTATTCTTCTTATTGGATTCTATCTGAATTTCTAAATTAGCAATTTCTTTTAAAGTAGATTTATCTATCGAATTTGCCTCAGTTTCAACATTATCTATTTTCTTGACAGAGCCATTTTTTTCTGAAACCAATAGCTTTTGTAGAATATCTAAACTTTCTTCAGAATCTTTTTCGAAGACATGAGTCCCTTCTTTGTTTAAAATAGTTACATTTCCTAATCCAACAACTTTAAATGTTTCATTTTTTCCAGAAATTATTAAGGCAGTATGTTCATCGATGCCAAGAATGTTTGAATAAGACTTATCTAAAAGTGTCTTCATTCTATTTTCGCCAACATAACTAAAGCTTGTATCATGATTTCCACCCTCTGCATTATTAAAGTGAGGAACTACTGTACAAGATAGACCGTAAACATCTAATAAATTTAATCCTTTTTCCCAATAAGGGTCTTTACCTACTTTATAAATTTCGTAAACCGGCAGTGTATGTTCTCCAAGAGTAGAGGCTGCTGCACTTGCAAATAAGCTTTTACCACCCTTTATCAGATGATTTTTTAAAGTTTGTTCAAACTCATTACCATGCCATAATTTGCTTGCATAACTTGGACTTCCTGGTCCAGCAAAAATAAATGATGCACTTTCTAATAATTGAATTGATTTAAAGAAAGATTTTGTATTTAGCTCTTCAATTTTCCTGTAACTAGCTAGTTTCATTTCAACATTTAAACTTACTTTGTAAAAGTCTATAATTTTTTCAACGAGCTGATTAGCATTTTCTTGAAACCCAAATGGTGAGTCAATCATAAAAATACTTGAAGAATCATCTAATCCTTCAAGCAGTTCTCTATGGACACTAACTAAATTAGGACTCGTTTCACCTGATCCTAAAATAGCTAATGATCCTAAAGCGTTTTTCATGAATCTATTATATATTTTTTTTGTACACAACTAAAGGTGTATAATTTAAACATGGCAAGTTTATTAGCTTTAATTCTTGAAAAATTTACAATCGAAATAATTCCTAGACTTCCATTGTTTCTTAGGACACCATTGTATGTAAATATATTAAAACTTAGAAAAGTTCGTGATCGAATTAGGCTCGACGTAACAAGAAAAAATCCTACATTTCAAGACCGTTTAGATTATGCAATTGATTCAAGAGCAAATCTGAATAATTCAGGTGAAAGAATATTACCTTTTAATGATGAAGTTAAAATTGAAGAAATTGAGGATTCTCCTGTAAAAATTTATAAATTTACTCCAAAAAATGCAGAGACCGGAAAGTATGGTGTTTATTTTCATGGAGGAGGATATTTTGCGGGGAGCATTAAATCACATAAAAATTTTGTTTCAATAATTTCTCAAAAATCAAATTTAGTAATTTATTTTTTTGAATATAGGCTTAGTCCAGAGCATAACTTTCCTGCTGCACATGAAGATGCAAAGATAGCTGTAGAATTTATTGATGCTCTTCATAAAGATGAGCACTCAATTTGGATGGGTGAATCAGCTGGAGGAGGTTTAGCAACAGGGCTTGTGGTAGATGATGGGTTTATTTATAATCCTGACAGTCTCATTTTGCTTTCGCCCTGGCTTGATTTATCAGATGGATTTCAAGATAAAAGATTTTTTAAAAACAGAGATGTAACAATAATTATTGAAGGAATGTATGAGGTTGGAGAGTTTTACGCAGGAGAGTACAGCACCACAAATCCAGTGTTATCTCCAGTTTATGCTGATATAAATAGTTTTCCAGACACTTTAATACAAGTATGCTCAGATGAATTACTTTACAATGATGCAATTGAATTTGTTAAAAAATTAAGAGACAAAAATACAAATGTCCAACTTCAAACTTGGGATAAACTCTGGCATGCATGGCACTTTTTTCCAATTAAGGAAGCTTTTGAAGCCATAGATAATATAGCTGAATATATTAAGTCTACAGAACTTCACTCTTCTAAATGATGAAGTGCAAATCCAAAAGGTAATTCGAGTCTATTATCAGACATAACCTTTTCATTTTTTAGAATTCTATAAGTTTCATCATCTGCAGTAATTTTTCCATCGTTTAAAATTATACTTCTATTGCATATTTCTAATGCCATTGGTAAATCATGAGTCACAAGGATAACTGAAACTTCTAAATTTTTAAGTATATCTATAAGCTCTCTTCTTGATGCAGGATCTAAGTTTGAACTCGGTTCATCCAAAACTAGTAATTCAGGCTCTGAAGCAAGAACGCTAGCTATTGCTACCTTTCTTTTTTGACCAAAGCTTAGATGATGAGGTGGTTTGTCTTTAAATTGTAACATTTTGACTTGTTCAAGTGCTTTAATTGAATTTTTCTTGACTAATTCGTCACTAAATCCAAAATTTTTTGGTCCAAACATTACATCTTCCAGCACAGTTGGCATAAAAAGTTGATCATCAGGATCCTGAAAAACCAAACCTACAGACTTTCTAATTTGAGAGATATTTTCATCTGAAAAAGGCTTTTCATTTAATGTAATTTGTCCGTTTAAGTCACCTAGAATGCCATTTAAATGAAGAATGAGAGTAGTTTTACCTGCTCCATTTGGCCCCAGCACAGCAAGTCTTTCCCCTTTTGATAAGCTTAGATTTATATTTTCGAGAGCTTTAAATCCATCTGGGTATTCAAAACTCAAATTATTTACATTTAGGTATTGCTTATTCATAGAGCGAGCCTATCAACAATACAAATTACAACTGAGAATATAGAAATTAGCAGAATTAAATTAGATGAATTAAATTGTCGTGCCTCTAATTCTAATGTTCCTTTGAAACCCCGAGAAATCATTGAATTGTAAACTCTTTCTCCTCTTTCATACCCTCTTATTAAGAGAGCACCCGATGCAAATGCAAGTGGCTTTAATGTTCTTAACCCTTTTTCGGAATAACCTCTCGAGCGCATAGATATTTTTACTCTTTTTACTTCGTCAATAAATACATCAATATATCTGATTGCAAAAGAAAATATAGAAATTAACAAAGGCGAAACTTTAAGTATTTGTAATCCATAAATTATTTCAATATTAGACGTAGTGGCTGTAAGAACAATTGCTAAAGTGACACAGAGAGTTATTTTAATCAGAATTGATATCATTTCGTCGACTCCAGTTTTGTAAATACTCAAACTAAATAAAGTGGTTAAAATTTCTCCGTTCCCTTTACTTATAAACGGCAAAAATAAAGCGAATAATATGAACGGTATATCTATTGAAAGTCTTTTTAAATACGTTTTGGGTTGTAATTTTGAAATAATCAACAATCCTGCAACTATTAATGCCTGTAATAAAATCAAAACATTATTTTCTAAACTCAAAAAAGCAATAGAAAGAATAATTGCAAAAAAAGAAATTAATTTTATTTCAGGTTTGATTTTTACTAAATACGAGTCACTATGAGTTTCTAAATGATGAGAATGGGATGTTTCCATATTTGTATATCTTAATGCAAATAATTTGCAATAAAAGATTTATTTGCAATTTTTACAAAATCCAGAATATATGAAGTGATTTGTTATCTCTCTAAAATTTGTTTTGCTTGTTATAAGATCGTTTACTTTTTTGGATGTTTTTATATCAAGATCTGAAATATCTCCACAAGATTCACATACAATATGAATATTTGAGTGAACATCTTTCACAAAATACAAACCTGAACCGTGTACTTGGTGAGAATGTTCAATTAAGTTTATGTTTTCTAAAAGTTCTAATGTTCTGTATACAGTAGCTAAGTCTATATTTTTATCTTTTTTTAACGAAAGTTTGTGTAGTTCTTCAACAGTAAAATGTTTGTGTCCAGATGTTTCAAGAATTTTGCAAACAACTTCTCTTGCATTAGTTATTCTCTTGCCTCTTTTTCGTAATTCATTAACGAAATCCATATTCAAGTATATTATATGTCTGACGGGCAAAATTATGAAAAAAAAGTTTCTTAGAATATTAAACAGATACAGTTTACTTTATCTCCCTACCGGATGGGTGCTTGGACTTGCTGTTATTTTTATTGCTTATGAACCAATTACTGTTCTTTACTTTTTGAGTTTATTTGTTTTAGGTATATTTGGGTTTCTGATTTTTTATACATCAAATAGAGACATGGTTGATGAATCTTATAATGTATCGGATTACCAATATTCAATAATTGAGTTTTACTCAGACTACTGACTAGGTTGTACTGCTTCAAAATTCATAGTTGATGAATTTAAAAAGAAAAATCCAGATGTTTTTTTTGTTTCTATAAATGCAAGTAAGCAAAAAGATCACAAGTTTATTGAAAGATATAAATTAAATAATACTCCAACGTATGTATTGATTAATAATAAAGGCGAAAAAATTGGAAGAAGAGTTGGTACTTTTTATCCAAAGTATTTCGAAAATAAAATAGTCTAAGACACTTTATCACCAAGCTCAGCTTTATCTGATGGCTGAAGTAGTAAAACATCTCCATTTTTAGATATTGATCCTAGAACTAGGCATTCACTCATAAAAGGCCCTATTTGTTTACTTCCAAGATTTATAATTGCTACACAAGGCTTTTCTTTAAGTTCGTCTAAGTCATAGTTTGTTATTTGAGCACTTGTTTTTTTAGTACCAATTAAATCACCAAAATCTATGGTTAATTTGTATGCTGGTTTTATAGCTTCTTTAAAAATTTCTGCGTTAATTATTTTTCCAACACGAATATCTAATTCAAAAAAATTAGTTGATTTATCACTTTCCATATAACAAACATAATTACATACTTAATTCATGTCAAAATTATTAATTCTTAGCGCAGGAGTTAGCGAAGATTCATATAATACCAAATTAGCAAAAAAGCTTAATAAATTTCTTAATGATGAAGGCTTATCTAATGAAATATATGAAAATCTTCATGAAGACATTCCATTTTTGCTAGATAACCAAGAAGATATTCCCAAAAAAATAATAAAAATGAGAAAATCTCTAGAAAGTGCAAATAAAATTGTAATTTTTAGTCCAGTTTATAATGGAGGATTTTTAGCACATTTAAAGAATACTCTTGATTGGCTATCCCTTTCTTATGAAGGTCATAAATACAATTCTTTATTCAAAGATAAAACAGTAGGAGTCATTACATCAGTGAGAGGTGGTGGCGGAAATGCTCAAAATGCATTTGACATACTAAGTGCACAATTAATTAATTATGGACTAAGAGTCTTTGAAGAATTTCATCTAATCACAAATAAAGAACATCAAGTAGATGTTGAAATTGATGAAAATCAAAAAGTTTTTGAAAATATTACACAATATGTGAATAGATTTTTAGATTTTTAATTTTTCATCAATTAAGTTATAAATTTTTGTTGTCATTTCTTCTACAGTTAACTCTTCTGAGTGATTTATTGGGTTTAATATTTCGATAGTTATTTCACCACTTCTCAACCAAACCTCTCCTTTTCTCATTAGGTTATGTGCATTATGCGTGACTACTGGGATGATAGGAAGTTGAAAATCTTTTGATATGTAAGCAGCTCCTTTTTTAAATGGGAGGAGGTCTTTCTGATTACTTCTTTTCCCTTCAGGAAAAATCATGATAGAGTTTTTGTTCTTAATTACTTTTGATATAGATTCGTTAATTTTTTCAAAATTTGCACTAGCATTTTTTCTATCTATTCTGGGCAGTCCTAAAACTTTTAAAACTCTTCCAAACACTGGAATCCTAAACAACTCAGTTTTTGTAAGAAACCTTATTGATACAGGTAAAGCTGTTATATGTGTAAAAATATCTAAAGTAGAGGGATGATTTGATACTACAACATAGCTTTTATTTACATCTATTTTTTCAGCACCTTTAACAATAAGTTTTATACCAACAAATTTAAGACCGATCCAACCAAAAAATTCATAAATTTTTGTTGCTATAAATTTCCCATTAGGTAAAAAAGAAGCAGCAATGATTAATAGCATGATTGGAACTAATATAAATATCATAAAAATTGGGAATAGAAAAAATGTTCTAATGAAAATAGAGATTGTGATTTTACTTCTCATAATTGTATTTTAAAAAAAGAATTGCCCTGATATCAAATAATTGAAATAAATATCATTAAAATTGACTATATGAAAAAATATTTTATTGTTTTACTCATACTATTTGCTTTTTGTGGTGATGGTACTGATCAATCAGAACAGTCCGAATCCTTGAGTTCTAACACAACGGAAGCAACAGTTGTTACTGAAAAAGAGACAACAACTACCACTGAGATTGTACAATTAGACTCTTTTGAGGGTACAGTTTACGAAATTCAAAAAGATAAAAGTAGAGTAGGTTATTTAGCTCCAAAGCAATTTTTGAACTCTGGCCTTGAAACAGTAGAAGGTGTTACAAGTGAGATTATTGGTGAATTCACTCTTGAACTTTCTGAATGCGAGCAATCAGATTCTTGTCTTTATATAACAAATTTGTTGATTCGTGTTGACATCTCAACTTTAAAAAGTAATAACTCAATTAGAGATTCAGCAATTAAATCCCAATGGCTTGAATCAAAATTATTTCCAGAGGCCGTATTCAAAATAGATGAATTGGTTATTCCAAATAAAAATTTTGATTCTAAAGTTGAAGATACAATAATTGGTAAAATGTCGATTAGAGAAATTGAGTTAGACACACCCTTTTCTATTACAGCCTCACTCATAGGTGATGAAATACGAATTCAAGGATTTTCAGAAATTGATACTACTTGGTTTGGCTTTGATGCTCCAACAAAATTTAATGCATGGGAAGTTTTGAACCCAATAGGTTTGACTGTAGATCTGGTTGCAAAGCAAAAATAAATTGTTAAAAAATCAATTAGTTTATAAAAAAATTGATAGTTTCGTGGAAAAAACAAAAAATAATTATGCTTCGGTAGCTGTTTTATTTATTGACGAAGTAGAAATTCTGTTTATAAAGCGATCAGAAAATATGCCTACACATAAAGGACATATAGCATTTCCTGGTGGAAAAAAAGAAAAAAATGATACCAGCATTATTCATACTGCAGTACGCGAAGCTACGGAGGAATTATTAATACCGGATTATTTGATCACACCATTTGGATACATTGACTCTGTTGACACAGTAGAGTATAAATTCGAAGTTTTTCCTATTCTCTGCTTTTTAGAGAACAAACCAAAAAAGTTTAACAAAAATGAAGTACAAAAAGTTTTATATGCATCAATCGATGATCTTAAACACGAAAAAAATTGGCTATATAGAGGATTTTATCCAAATGATTGGATTTTTAATATTGAAGACGAAATTTTATGGGGTGCTACAGCAAAGATGATTAGAAATATACTCAATCTCGATTTAGATTCTAATCAAGACTCCGAGCTTCATCCTTAACTGCTAAATAAAGAGAAATAAATATAAAAAATAATGTTACAAAAAAAATATTATTTATTACTTCATCAAGAAAAATATAGCCAACATAAATTCCCACGATTGGAACAACATAGTCAACTAGAGTTGTAAACGTAGCTGAAAGCCTTTTAATTGTATAAAAGAACAGGGAATAGTTAAATATATCCATAAAAACTAATCCAGACAACCTAAGGGCCTGAGAACTATTTAAAATTTCAATCTCCCCTCCAAGAATAAAAAACAATATTAAAGAAAAAATTGTACTTGCTATCCATTGAATCAAAAGATATGTCTTAGCAGGAATATATTGAGAGTCTTTTTTATTTGTAATATTACTTAAAGCAAGTCCCTGTACACCGATAAGTGCCAGCAGTCCTCCAGTAATTAGATCTCCATCATTTGATAGCCCAGTAGCTCCTGAAGCAAAAAGTAAAATTAGTCCACTAAGGCCTACAAATACCGAAATAACTTTTAGCCGTGTAATTTTCTCTTCTTTATAAATTAAATAAACCCAGAAGACTGTGAACATAGGAATTGTAGAAATAAAAATACTTTGGAGACCAGAAGAAATACTTTTTAAAGCATAAATAAAAGTCCAACCCGGAATAGTTATTGCTAAAAACCCGGTTAGTGTGCCTTTTAAAAAATATTTTTTATTGATTTCAGAAATAAACTCTTTCAAACAATAAATAGAAAGTAAAAAAGTTACGAGTGTGATTCTGGCAGTAACAACAAAAATCTCACTTACACCATCTACTAATAAACTCCTGTTAAGCAAACCATGAAAACCAAATAAAACTCCGATTATTATTATGTTTATTAATCCTGCATTGGCTGATAACTTATATTCAGATTTTATAAAAACTCTCCAATTTGATTTAGTTTATTAGAATAGCAGATATGAAAACAGTTTTTTCTGGTATCCAGCCAAGTGGCCTAGTTCATCTAGGAAATTTACTTGGTGCAATAAATAATTGGGTCAAGCTATCAAACGAAAACAGTAAAAATTATTTTTGCATTGTTGATCTGCATTCTTTAACAGGACTACCTAGTAAGGATGATCTAAAAAAAAGTATAAATGATACTTTAAAAGTACTTTTAGCATCTGGAATTAATACCAAAACTTCGGTCATATACACGCAAAGTAATCTTCAGGAACATGCCTATCTTTCTTGGATATTGTCTAATTTTTGCCAAGTTGGAGAACTACAACGAATGACTCAATTTAAAGAAAAAGCTTCTTCTTTTGGCACACATTCAGGTTTATTGACATACCCAATCTTGATGGCCTCTGATATTTTAATTCATAAAGCTAATGAAGTTCCTGTAGGAGATGATCAAACTCAGCATCTTGAATTGACTAGGAATATAGCGGAGCGTTTTAATGCAAATTATGGAGAAATATTTCCAATTCCTGAAAAAACAAGTGGAAAATCGGGTGCTCGCTTGATGTCTTTAAGGCATCCAGAAAGTAAAATGTCTAAAAGCTCCGATGATATTAATGGAACTATTTACTTTAACGATGAGAAAGACAACATATTGAAAAAATTTAAATCTTCTGTTACTGATTCTGAAAATATTGTTAGATACGATCTTAAAAATAAACCAGGTATTAGTAATTTGATTGAAATTTATGCTGCAGTTAATGACAAAGAAATATCTGAGACTGAAAAAGAATTTGAAAATTCACAATATGGAGAATTCAAAATAGCTGTAGCTGAAACAGTAATTGATTACCTTGATCCAATAAAAAAGAATTTTGATGAATTAACCGCTAATGATATAGATGATATTGTCGTATCTAATTTAAAATCAGCAAAAGATTCTGCACAAAAAACAATTATTGAAGTAGAAGAAGCTCTAGGTATAAATTGAAAATAATTTTATTTCCGAAAGAAATTTCTTTTCTTTAATGTCAGCAGATACTCAAATTCCAGATGAGTGGAAAAATATTCTCAACGCAAGCCAAATTGAAGCTGTAACTACTATTAATGGTCCAATTTTAATTATGGCTGGAGCAGGATCTGGTAAAACAAGAGTACTTACACATAGATATGCTCATTTGGTGAAGCAACATAAAGTTGATATAGAGCAGATATTAGCTATTACATTCACAAACAAAGCTGCTGAGGAAATGAAATTGCGTATTGGTAATTTATTGAATTTAAAAATCTCTCCTAAATGGATATCCACTTTTCATAGCTTATGTGTAAAAATCCTCAGAATTCATGGAGATAAAATTGGTTATAAAAATAATTTTTCGATTTACGATCAATCAGACTCAAACAAAGTAGTAAGAAACTGCATGTCAGAAAATAATGTTGATTTAAAGCAGTACTCACCAAAAAGATTTCAAGCTCACATTTCAAATTTAAAAAATAATATGATTTCCCCAGGAGAGGCCCTGCAGAATGCAGAATCATTTTTTGAAGTTAAAGTTGCAGAAATATATTCAAGTTATGAAAAGAAATTAATTTTGTCCAACTCTATGGATTTTGATGACTTATTAATCAAAACTGTAGAACTTTTGAATACAAATGAGCAAATACTACATTATTGGTCGAATAAGTTTCAATTTGTCATGGTAGATGAATATCAAGATACAAATTATGTTCAATATAAGCTTGTTGAACTATTGAGCTCAAATAATCAAAATGTATGTGTTGTTGGCGATTCCGATCAAAGTATTTATGCCTTTAGAGGTGCGGATATAAGGAATATTATTGAGTTCGAAAAAGATTTTAAAAACGCAAAGATAATTCAACTTGATAAAAACTATAGATCAACAAAAAAAATATTAGATTTGGCAAACACAATTATTTCAAATAATCCAAGAAAAATTAAAAAGAATCTTTGGACTGATAATGAAGATGGTCTTGAAATAAGTTCTTTGAGATTTAGATCTGAAAAAGATGAATCAAGATGGGTAGCTGAAGAAGTTAAGGAGATTCTTGAGAGTGATAAAGAAGCAGAAGTTGCAATTTTCTACAGAACAAATAGTCAATCTAGATTATTTGAAGAAGAGTTAAGAAAATTAAATATAAACCACAAGCTAATTGGCAGTGTTAGATTTTATGACAGAAAGGAAATAAAAGATGTAATTTCTTATTTGAAATTTTTAGTAAATGAAAATGATGTAGTTTCTTTTGAAAGAATTGTCAATGTTCCAAAAAGAGGGATTGGGGAGTCAAGTGTTAAGAAGCTAAGAGATCATATTGACAAACATGAAATGTCGATATTCGAATTACTGCAAGATATTGAACAGGTTGAGAGCATCTCTCCAAGAATAAAAAATAAATTGATAGAATTCAAAAATTTGATTTTAGATTTAAAAACTTTTTCACTTGATGGCCCATCAAAATCTATAGAGAAAATTATCGATTTAACTGGTTATAAAATGAATCTCATTAAAGAAGGAACAATGGAATCACAAATGAGACTTGAAAATATTGAAGAGCTATTAAATTCTGCATATAATTTTGAAAATCTTTATGAAGAGGAGATTGATGAACCCTATGCAAAATTGCGAGACTATCTTGAATCAATAGCACTCTTTTCAGAAACTGATGAACTCAAAGACTCGGATAAAGTTTTATTAATGACTTTACATAATGCAAAAGGTTTAGAGTTTCCTTATGTCTTCATGACAGGAATGGAAGAAAATCTTTTTCCACACGAAAGAAGCTCACATGGTGACCAATCAGAAATTGAAGAAGAGAGAAGACTTTGTTATGTTGGTGTAACCAGAGCAGAAAAAAAGCTTTATTTATCGCATGCATGGTCTAGGACTTTGTGGGGTGGTACAACATATAACTTACCAAGTAGATTTCTGGATGAGGGATCAGAACATTTTGAAACTAAAGATTTTTCTCCAGAATTTCATGAGTCAAATGAAAAGAATAATTCGTCATCAGTTGGCCAAAAAATTATTCATGATAAATACGGAGAAGGAGTAATAAAGGAAGTTCAAGGAAATGAAATTACAGTTGAATTTTCAGATGATATAGGAACTAAATATTTAGACATAGAATGGGCTCCAATAAAATTTCTATAAACGCACAGCATAAATTTTATTTTTTTGTAATCTATATTCTTGTTATAACATTATGAATCTTTTTGAATACCAAGGTAAAAGACTTTATCAAGACTTTTCTATTCCAACACCCAAATCTATTTTTGTATCAAACATATCTGAAATTTCAGATGATCATGGATTAACATATCCAGTTGTGGTTAAGGCCCAAGTTCAGGTCGGCGGAAGAGGTAAAGCCGGTGGTATAAAAGTCGCAAAAGATTTTGATGAACTTACTAAATTTTCTGATGAAATTTTAGGAATGGATATCAAAGGCCATACTGTAGAGAGCCTTTTACTAGAAGAGGCTTCAAATATATTAGAAGAATATTATATTTCTTTCACACTTGATAGATCAGCAAAATCTTACTTAATGATGCTCAGCGCAAAAGGTGGTATGGATATTGAAGAAGTAGCAGAAAAAAACCCGGACGATTTAATTATGCTTCATATTTCTCCTTCTAAAGGATTAGATTCGGAAACAATTCATAAGTCTGTAGATGATGCAAAACTCAATGAAAATTATAAAGTTGAATTAAGCGAAGTTATTTCCAAATTATATAAATTATTTGTAGAAGGTGATTGTGATTTAGTTGAAGTTAATCCACTTGCAATTACTGACCATGGAGTTTCTGCTTTAGATTCAAAAGTTTCATTAGACATGAATGCTATTTATAGACACGAAAATTTTAAAAATTTTGAAAATGAAATACCAATTCCAGTTTCGGAGCAATTTGCCAAAGAAAAAAACCTTAATTTTATAAAGCTTGAAGGAAGCGTTGGAATTATTGGTAATGGCGCAGGTTTAGTGATGTCTACTCTGGATGTTGTCTCTGAACATGGTGGAATGGCAGCAAACTTTTTAGATATAGGTGGTGGCGCAAAAGCTGAGACTGTTACAGCAGCATTGGAAGTATTGGAATCAGAGGATAACGTTAAAAGTGTATTAATTAATATATTTGGTGGAATTACAAGGTGTGACCTTGTAGCCAATGGGATAGTTGAAGCAACAAAAGGCAAAGAACTTAAATGGCCGATAATTGTTAGGCTTGATGGAACTAATTCAAAAGAAGGATTATCTATTTTGGAACAACACACAAATGAAAAAATTACAATATCTAGTTCTATGGATGAAGCAGCAAAGTTAGCAGTCGAGGGAGCAGTTTAATGTCTATTTTTATAAATAATGATACAAAAGTTGTAGTCCAAGGCCTAACTGGTGAACAGGGAAAATTTCATGCATTGAGAAATAGAGATTATGGTACAAAAGTCGTTGCAGGCACAAGACCTGGAAAAGGTGGAGAATCTGTAGAGGGAATTCCAATTTACAATACGGTTGAAGAAGCAGTAGATGCAACTGGAGCAAATACAGCTATGACATTTGTCCCGCCTCCATTTGCAAAAGATGCAGTTTTAGAAGCTGCATATGCTGGGTGTGATTTAATAGTTTGTATTACTGAAGGAATTCCTGCAAAGGATGAAGCAGAAATGTATGATATCTTAAAAGAAAATACATCTTCAAGATTACTTGGTCCAAATTGCCCCGGATTAATTTCTCCAGGTAAATCTAACGTTGGAATTATGCCTCACGAAATAACAATTGAGGGGAACGTTGGTGTTGTCTCTAGATCTGGAACATTAACATATCAAGCAGTTCTTGAGTTAACAAATTTAAATATTGGCCAATCAACTTGTATTGGCATTGGGGGTGACCCCGTTCCAGGTACATCTTTTATTGATGTACTTGATGCTTTTCAAAACGATCCACAGACAGAGGCCATTGTTATGATTGGTGAAATAGGTGGAAGCGCTGAAGAGGAAGCAGCGGAGTTTATTAAAAAGAATGTTACAAAACCTGTGGTTTCATACATTGCTGGACTTACAGCTCCACCCGGTAAAAAGATGGGTCATGCTGGTGCAATTGTTTCTGGAAATAAAGGTACTGCTAGTGCTAAAATTGAAGCACTAACTGATGCCGGTGCAAATGTCGTTAAAAACCCTACACGGATTGGTCAAGCGATTAAGGATGTTGTATGAATGAAAATTTAAGCAGAAAAGATTTAGAATTAGCGATTCAAAAAACTAGAGATTCATTCGACACAGACAAACCAGTTGTTCCTTTTATTGAAGGAGATGGCATAGGTATAGATATTTGGCCTGCTTCACAGAAAGTTTTTGATGCTGCTGTAGAAAAAGCCTATTCAAATGAAAGAAAGATTGATTGGCAAGAAGTGCTTGCTGGTCAAAAAGCATTTGATAATACAAGTGAATGGTTGCCAGATAAGACAATTGAAATGTTTGATCAGTTTGGAATTGGCATCAAGGGTCCTCTTACAACACCAGTAGGAGGAGGAATTAGGTCAATCAACGTTGCAATTAGGCAAAAATTAGATTTATATGCCTGTTTGAGACCACTTAGATGGTTTGAAGGAGTTGAAACACCTACAAAAAATCCAGGGAATGTAGACATTGCACTATTCCGTGAAAATACTGAAGATGTCTATTCAGGGAAAGAATTAGAAATGGACTCTAAAGATGTAGTTAAATTAAATAAATTTTTAAAAAAAGAATTCAATTGGGATATTAGAAGTGATAGTGGTATTGGAATTAAGCCAATATCAAAGACTGCTTCTGAACGACTAATTCGATCTGCACTAAATTATGCTGTTGAGAATGACAAAAAAAATCTGGCCATTGTTCACAAGGGGAACATTATGAAATTTACAGAAGGTGCATTTAGAGCTTGGGGTTATGAATTGGTAAAAAATGAATTTTCTGATGTAGCTGTTGCTTGGGAAGACTGCAATGGCGATTCGGGAGATAAAATTTTAGTCCAAGATGTTATTGCAGATGCCTTTTTACAACAAATATTAGTTAAACCACATGAGTTTGATGTTATAGCAACAACAAATTTGAATGGAGATTATGCATCTGATGCTTTAGCTGCACAGATAGGTGGGATTGGAATAAGTCCCGGAGGAAATATAAATTATGAAAATGGTAAATCAGTTTTTGAGGCTACTCATGGAACCGCACCAAAGTATGCTGGACAGGATAAAGCTAATCCTGGCTCTTTAATATTATCGGGAGAGATGATGTTTAGATATATGGGGTGGAGTGAAGCTTCAGATCTTATTATTAATGCTATGGAAAAATCAATTAGTGAAGGAAATGTGACCTACGATCTTGCTAGAGGTCGAACAGATGCTACAACACTATCTTCTTCTGATTTTGCAGCAAGTTTAGTTGAAAATATAGAAAGTTTTTAAATATGAATAAAGTAACTGTTGTTGGTGCTGGAAAATATGGTTCTATGACTGCGCTTAGAGTAGCCGAGTATGATCTTGTTGATTCTGTTGTGATGACTGATATTGTCGATGGCCTTCCCCAAGGACTTGCTCTTGATATGAATCAATCAAGATATGTTGAGAATTTTTCTAGCAAAATAATTGGAACAAATGATTATGAAGATACTTCCGACAGTGATGTTGTAGTTATTACGGCAGGCTTACCAAGAAAACCTGGCATGACCAGAATGGATTTGCTTGAAGTTAATGCAAATATAGTTAGTGATGTTACTAAACAAATTCTAAATTATTCTGAATCACCGATCATAATTGTTGTTACTAATCCATTAGATCAAATGACAACTCTAGTATCTGAGGTGTCTGGCTTACCTAAAAACAAAGTAATTGGTCAAGCAGGTGTTTTAGATTCTTCTCGTTTTGCATACTTTATTTCTGAAAAATTAGGAATAAATATGAATGATATTGAAGCGTTAACCCTAGGAAGTCATGGCGAAACAATGGTTCCAGTTCCTTCGCAATGCAAAGTTTCAGGTAAGCCTCTTAAAGATTTATTAAGCAATGATGAAATTTCAGAATTAGTTAAAAAGACTTCCGATGGTGGTGCCGAAATTGTTGGCCTACTCAAAACTGGAAGCGCATATTTTGCACCATCTTCTGCTGCAGCAACAATGGTTAAGTCAATTGTTTCAAATTCTAATGAAATAATGCCTGCATGTTCCTGGGTTAATGGTGAATTTGGTATTAATGAAGTATTTTTAGGAGTTCCAACGATGCTTGGCTCAAGCGGTGTTACAAAAGTTGTTGAAATTGAACTGCATGAAGATGAGTTAGATGCGCTTAAAACTGCCTCAGAGGCTGTAAAATCTAAGGTAGAAGAACTCAATAGCATATTAAGTCAATAAATTCAGTCTTTTTTAAAAAAAACTCAATAAATTTAGGATTTTAAGACAAATCATATAAAAAAACTATACTTATTACTAAGGAGTTTTACAAAAACTCAGTAGAGAAAGGCTAAACAGCTATGAATAAAGATCAATTAGCAAGTGTTGTAGCAGCCGAAGTGGGGTTGTCACAATCTGATGCTAAAAGAGCTGTAGAGGCCGTGTTCGATGGCGTAACAAATGGTATGAAGAATGGCGACAAAGTTAGTGTTGCTGGTTTTGGTACTTTTGAGTCAAGATACAGGGCTGCAAGACAAGGCAGAAATCCAGCTACAGGAGAAACCATCCAAATTGCTGCGAAGAATGCCCCAGCTTTTAAAGCTGCAAAAGGATTAAAAGACGCTTTAAACTAAAAGCACTTTTTATCAAATTTGAAAAGACGACGAAAGTCGTCTTTTCTTTTTATGAAGAAAGAATACTGATATCCCCAGAAATTTTTACTTTTTCATTGAAAAGAAGATCTTCTGGATGTTTCTTTCCTTCAACAATCAATAATAAGTTTTCAGTAGATATTTTGAATTTCAAAAACCTGTTATCTTCAGCTGGTTTGTTTATTGGTTTGCAGCTATCAAGATTATATATTTTGTCAATATCTGTAATTTCAAAATATATTGATTTTAAATCAATATTACTATCGACAAGATTATTTTTGAATTGATTAAGGATATCTTCAATCAATTGATTGTGAGTGTTTGTCTTTTAACATCTTCTATAGCTTTAGTAACTTGTATACCACGAGGACAAGCTGACGTACAATTGAATGCAGTTCTACATCTAAATGCACCATCTACATCTTTTAATATTTCAAGTCTTTGTTTAGAAGCATTATCTCTGGAATCAAAAACAAACCTATGTGCATTTACAATCGCTGCCGGTCCCACATAGGTATCAGCAGTCCAAAAAACAGGACAGCTTGTTGTACATGCGGCACACAGTATACATTTTGTAGTATCTTCAAACCTATCTCTATCTTCTGGAGACTGAAGCCTTTCTCTTTCACCAGGCTCAGCATCATTTACAAGATAAGGCATTACTTTTTTGTATGAATCAAAAAAAGAATCCATATTTACTACTAAATCTTTTACAACAGGTAAACCTCTGATAGGTTCAATTTTAATTGGTGTACTGACTTCTTTGACAAGAACCTGACAAGCAAGCATATTTTCGCCATTTACAACCATGGCATCAGATCCACATACTCCATGAGCGCAGGACCTTCTAAATGCTAAACTTCCATCGTCGAACCATTTTACTTTGTGAAGTAAGTCTAATATTCTTTCATCAGGATCAGCTTCTAGAATGTATTCTTCCCAATGACCTTTTCTATCAGTCTCAGGATTGTATCTCAAAATATTAACTTTGACATCCATTAGTACTTTCTTTCCTTAGGTTCATAATTTCCAAGTTCAACATCTTTATATTCTAGCTTAACGGACGCATCATTTTTAAATGCAAATGAATGCTTAAGCCAGTTTTTGTCATCTCTTTCAACGTGATCGACCCTTGAGTGAGCTCCTCTACTTTCTTTTCTATGAAGTGCACTCGCAACAGTTGTATCTGACATATCAAGTAAATACTCAAGTTCAATTGCTTCCAAAAGCTCTGTGTTAAAAACTTTTCCTTTATCTGAAATAGTAACGTTTTGATATCTATCACGTAGGTCTGTAAGTATTTTTGTTTGTTTTTCTAAACTTTCCTCTGTTCTAAATATTTTGGCATTTTCCTCCATAGTATCTTGTAATTCTTCTCGAATTCTTGGGACTGAAAATTCTAAGTTGTGATCTTTGTCCATTAAGTTTTCTATTTTATTTGTTAAGTCCTCTGCAGCATTTTCAGAGAGTGCCATAGGTTTAGTAGAAGAAACATAATCAACCATGCTTTGACCTGCCCTTTTACCAAAAACTACTATATCTAGTAGTGAATTTGTTCCTAATCTATTTGCGCCGTGTACACTTACACATGCTGATTCGCCAGCAGAATACACTCCAGGAAGGACAGTGCCAGTGGCATCACTTAAAACCCTTGCATTAACATCAGTTGGAATACCTCCCATGGCGTAATGTGCAGTTGGTTGTACTGGAATTGGCTCATTAATAGGTTCAATTTTTACGTACGTTCTTACAAAATCAGTTATGTCAGGAAGTTTTTGTTTGATTGTTTCAGCGCCAAGGTGTGTTAAGTCTAGATATACAAAATCATTATTTGGGCCCGCACCATTTCCCTCACTAATTTCTGTGGCAATTGCACGAGAAACCATATCTCTTGGAGCCAAGTCTTTGATAGAGGGCGCATATCTCTCCATAAATCTTTCACCATCTTTATTCCTTAAAATACCACCCTCTCCACGTGCAGCTTCTGACAACAATATTCCTAGTCTATATATCCCAGTAGGGTGGAATTGATAAAATTCCATATCTTCAAGAGGAATCCCTTTTTGATATAAAATCCCAGGACCATCTCCAGTGAGTGAATGAGCATTCGAGCTAACTTTATAAATTTTTCCAAAACCTCCAGTTGCAAAAGTTACTGCTCTAGCTTCAAAAATATGAATATTGCCTGTTGCAATTTCATATGCAATAACACCTTTACAAACTCCATCATCAATTTTTATATCTAATACTTGAAACTCATCAAAAAAAGTAACACCCATTGATACGCACTTTTGATACAAAGTTTGTAAAATCATGTGACCCGTTCTGTCGGCAGCATAGCAAGCCCTGAAGGCCGGCGCCTCACCTTCTTTTACAGTATGACCACCAAACCTTCTTTGCGCTATTTTTCCATTTTCTAATCTGCTAAAAGGCAAGCCCCAGTGTTCTAACTCAACAACAGAATCTATTGCTTCTTTGCAAAGAATATCTACAGCAGGTTGATCTGCTAAGTAATCAGAACCCTTAACCGTATCAAATGCATGCCAATTCCAATTATCTTCTTCTACATTCGCTAGAGCGGCACTCATGCCACCTTGAGCAGCTCCGGTATGTGATCTGGTAGGGTAAAGTTTTGTAATCACTGCAAGCTTCATGTGAGGAGCTGCCTCAATCGCTGCCCTTAAACCTGCTCCACCTGCTCCAACAATTACACCATCAAATGAATGCTTTATTACCTTCATACTTCCCTCACGAAGGCCACTAATACATAAGTTCCTAATATAAAAAAAGCAGTTGATGTAAAGTACAATCCATACAAAGCAAGTTGTCGGAATGTTTTGTTTGCGATATTGTCGTGCATCACAATTCGGAGCCCGTTTGTTCCGTGGAGGATACTTAATGTTAATAAAAGCCAATCAAATGTTCTCCAGTAAGGGGTATCCCATCTTGCTGCTACAAATTCGTAATCCAAGTTGAGTGTGTCATTAAAAACATGCATTATAAACATATGACCTGCAGCCAAAAGAACAAGAAATAAACCACTAATTCTCATAAAAAACCAAGCATATAATTCAAAGTTAGTACCACCAATAGGCGGTGTTCTTCTTCCCCAATCAGTTCTTTTTACCGACTTCATTTTGTTTTCCAATCTGGCAGTGGCCTGATCATACAGTCAACAATGGTTGTTCCTGCTGAACTTTTTTCTAAGCACAGTTCAAAGTAAGAATCTATCATTTTATATGTTGTAGGAACAAATATTGCAATAAAAACTATCATCGCAGAAATATTTAATGCTTTTTGGTAGTCAGATCCTTTACTCCAGAGATCAACAGCGATAATTCTTAAGCCATTGATTGCATGAGCCAGAACAGCTGCCATAAGCCCAACTTCTCCAATACGAAAATAAAAATTTTTGTAAATAGCTTCTGCGCCTTCATATATTTCTGGACCTGCAAGTATTAATGCAGTTGATATGATGTGAAGTAAAAGATAACCAAATAGTGCTACTCCTGTAATCCTATGAAATAGGTACAACCACATACCGGTTCTACCTTTATAAACAGAACCAGTAGAAACAATATCTTGATAAGCCATAAGTTATTATCCTATATTACCAAAATAACTATTAATTATTTAGACAATTCACCCCTTGACAATAAAGAATAGGGGTAATAAATTACACTTATGTAATTTACATTAAGGAGATAGGGTGGAGCTAAAAATTATAGATGAGTTGATTGGCGGAATGCCTTCTTGGACCGAAGAAGCGAATTGTAAAGGTGCAGACGCAGATCTATTTTTTCCCGAAAGAGGAGCCTCCACAAGAAAAGCAAAAGCTATATGTAGAGCTTGTACAGTACAAGATGAGTGTCTTGAATATGCAGTTGAACAATCAGAAAAGTTTGGTATTTGGGGTGGCCTTTCTGAAAGAGAAAGAAGACGTATCAAAAGACAACGTGCAGCTGAGTTTGACGTTAGAGATGTAGGTTAAATTCCAAAACTTTCTGAGTATTCGCTAAAGTCTCTTTCAACACCTATTTCATCACTCTTTATTATTTCAGTGATTACATTTTCTTCATTTGTAATAAATGTATATCTCAAAGATATACCGGCACCATCATGAAAACATCCAAATTTTTTAGCTGCTTCACCATGTGGCCAAAAATCAGATAAAATAGGAAACTCAATATTGTAATGTGCAGCCCAAGCTCTGTTGGTAGGACTTGCACCTACTGTTACTAGTACTGTATTTGTATCTTCTTTTATGAAAGATTCTTGATAATCTCTTAATTCACAGATTTCTTTGTCACAAACACTACTAAAAGGAAATGGCATAAAGACAAACATTGTTTTTTGACCTAAAAAGTCTTTGTCGCTATATTTCGTTTTGTCGTGATTGTATAATTCAAATTCTGGTATTTGGTCTCCGATATTTAATGACATATGCATATCCTTTCTTAATAAGTCAATGTTAGCCAAGTTAAATTTAAATAGGAGGTAACGAAGTTCTCGCTGCCCAAGAAATTGGATCTTCAATTTCTGAAGATGAAGGAATAAGATCAATATCTGACAATATATCAAGTGTGGAATATTGACTTTCACTTTCTTTTAGATAGTTTATGAAACTTTCTGATTTTTCATCATAATTTGAGATCTTGTTTTCAAAATCATTGATATTTTCATCCGTTCCAACTAGATCTAAATCTGCGACTAAATTTATAATGCTGGGATCTATATAGTTTAAAAAATCTTTAGTAGTACTTTTTATTACTTGTCTATAAAAACTTAATGGTGCAAAAATTGAATCAAATATTGAATCAAAGTTTAGATTGTTTAACTCTGGTATATTTGAAAATATTTCTTCTGGATTTGAAAAACTCGTAGGATCTATATCTGGTTTCATTTCATCTAAGCTTTCAATTAGGCTCTCGTTACTCTTTTTCATTTGTTCAAGCACGAATAAAAAAGGAGCATTAAACTTTCCTAAAGCCAGCGAGATAAATTCTAAAGCCATTAACGCCATTGTGGCCTCTTTATCATCAACTTCAAATTTAGTAATTCTTGATTCAAAATTTAATTTATTGATTGCAAGACTTTTACTTCTAGGGAGAATTATTCCAAAATGACTAAGCCCCCAAGTATTTTTACTGAGGAATCCAGAGATATTTCCTAGCTGCATACCGATTAAAGATGACTGTGCACCACCTAAATTGAATGGACCAGAACTAGATATATTTAAATTACTAAAGTCAAAATGCTTTACTGACTCTAAGAACCAATTTCCATATTCTTTAGAATTTAGTATTCTCAAATTTTCGATATTTTCATACGGAACGTCTAGAGACTGATTGTTTAGCTGGATTGCCCTAAAGATTTCATCATAATTCATCTCGCTATTTGAAAATAAAAAATTTTCTTCAGTTTCTTTATTGATGTGGTTATTTATTTGAGAAGCTAAATTCCAATTTACGTCATCATCGTCATTATTAAATAAATTAAATAGTTGAGAAAAAATATCGTCAGACATCAGAAGGTCGTAGATCCAACTCAAAAACAAGCATTATTGTTTGTGAGTTTCTAAGTATTTCTATTTCAACAGTATCACCGGCTCGTTTTTGCCTTAATACTGTAATTAAACCATCTAATGTTTTTACATTTATTCCATTAATTTTTTTGATAATGTCACCAGGCAGTGCCCCGGCTTTTCCGATTGCAAATACTTCATTTCCTGGACCATAAAGTTCCTGAATTATGACTCCAGAGAATACCCTTGCTCCATCGTCTGCAATGTCAAAATGTTGTGCGCCTAAAATTCCAAGAAAAGCGTGTAAAATGTTTCCATCTTTAAGTAGATCATCTGCTATTCCTAGCGCTAAATTAACTGGAACAGCAAATCCTAATCCTTCTGCACCCACATCAGCAGTAGCAATTGCAGTAGTTATGCCAATCAATTCTCCATTACTATTAATTAAGGCACCTCCACTTGAACCTCTTGTTATAGGAGCATCGGTCTGAATCAAGCCAAATAAGGTAACTCCAGAATTCATTACTTCTCCGCCTACGTCTAGCCTTCTTTCTAGCGCTGAAACAACCCCAGTGGTTACAGTAGGTGCAGCACCCAAAGTTAATGGGTGGCCAATAGCAACTGCAAGGTCACCAACCTTGAGAGCTTCACTATTACCGATTGATATTGGAACTAAATTTGATGCAGTAATTTTTAACAATCCAATATCTGTTAGTCTATCGGATCCAATGATCTCACTTTCATACATTCTCCCATCTTCAAAGATAACCCTTACTTGTGTTGAGTTGTCGATAACATGGTGGTTAGTCATTATTAAACCGTCTTCGGATATAACAACTCCTGATCCTCCACCATTGGGTAAAAATTCTCCATCTTCTGAGATATTTCCAACTTGAACTTGAACAATTGTTTTTGTAGCTAGCTCAGCTATTGATACTATTTCTGTTGAGTCTACTCTTGGCATTACTAATTCTTTTTCAGTAATAGTTTCTGTTATTGTTACCGGTTCCGGAATGACAATCTCTTCTTCGTCAAACAACCCAAACAAAAATAAAAATGATAGAACTATTCCACTTGAAATTAATGAGGCCCCAAAAATAATATTTATAGAGCTTTTTTCTTTGTCAGATTTTTTTTCAATCAAATCAGAAATGTATTGTTCCTGTTCAAATAGTTCTTGTTGAGAAAAATTATCATCGTCCATATATCTAATGATAAATAGGCAATAATTGTAACTAATATTTGTAAGCAAAATTTTTACAAGGTTTCATGCTAATTTTTTTAAATTTTGTATAGGTTGAAAAAATTTACATGATTACTTAGAGTTATTAAGTAAATGTTATCTGTTCAAAACCTTGAGGTTGTTTATCAGGATGTAATTCTTGTTCTCAGAGGAATATCTTTTGAAATACCAAAAGGAAAAATAGTTGCATTATTAGGAAGTAATGGTTCTGGAAAAACAACAGTTATTAGATCTATTACTGGACTCTTAGATGTTCAAAATGGAGATATCACCAAGGGAAATATAACAGTTGACGGTGATGATATTACTAATTTAAATCCTTCAAAAATTGTAGAAAAAGGTATTGCTCAAGTAATGGAGGGTAGAAGAATTTTTTCTGAACTTTCTGTTGTTGAGAACCTTCGTTTAGGAGGCCATACTAATAGTTCAAATATTGAGAATAATATTGATAGAGTTCTCGATATGTTTCCAGCTTTAAAAGATAGACAAAAAGGTGAAGCGGGCTATCTTTCTGGGGGTGAGCAACAAATGTTAGCAATAGGTAGAGCACTTATGTCTGAGCCAGAATATCTTTTACTTGACGAGCCAAGTTTAGGACTAGCGCCCAAGCTAGTAGATCAAATTGCTGAGTTGATTAAAGAGATCAACGAACAAGGAGTTACTGTGTTACTTGTAGAACAAAATGCAAATATGGCATTAAATATATCAGATCATGGATACATCATGGAAACAGGAAATATTGTCATGGATAATGACAGTCAAAAACTACTTAATGATGAAGACGTTAGGGAATTTTATTTAGGCTTAAATGCTGAAGGAACAAAAAGAAAATCTTTTAAAGATGTTAAGCATTACAAAAGAAAGAAGAGATGGTTATCATGAGCCAAGTATTAAGCTTTAAAGACGTAACTTTAAAATTTGGTGGAATTACAGCACTAAACTCGGTAAGTTTTGAAGTTAATCCTGGTGAACTTTATGCAATAATCGGTCCAAATGGTGCAGGTAAGACATCAATTTTCAACTGTATAAGTGGGATTTATAGACCATCGGAAGGTAATGTGACCTATGGTACAAGTTCTATTCCAGAATTAAGGCCTGATCAAGTAGCTAACCTTGGGATTGCAAGAACTTTTCAAAATATCGAATTGTTTGAAAACATGACTGTTATTGATAATATTTTATTTGGAGCACATAGCCAATTAAATTATGGAGCAGTCTCAAGCCTTTTTTATACAAAAAAAGTAAGAAATAGTGAAAGAGAGGCAAGAGAAATTGCTGAAGATATTATTGATTTTCTTGAGATTGAACAATATAGATATTCTTACATACTCTCACTACCATATGGTGTTCAAAAAAGAGTTGAATTAGGAAGAGCTCTAGCAATGAATCCAGAAATAGTTTTACTTGATGAACCAGCTGCTGGTATGAATAGTGAAGAAACAGAAGACATTGCTCGATTTATAATTGATTTACATGAAGAAAGAAAAAAGACAATAATACTTGTTGATCACGATATGAATATGGTGATGGATATTGCACAAAGAGTTATGGTTTTAAATTTTGGAGAAAAATTGGCCGAGGGCACGCCAAAAGAAATAGTTGTTGATGAAAATGTTATTGAGGCATATTTAGGAGGTAAGTGATTATGGCGCTAACAATGAATGATATTTATGAAATTTTAAGGAATGAAGGCGGAAGAACACCTTCTGAGAAAGTCATGGAAGTTTCTAAAGATTATCCAGAAAAAATTGCTATGAGATACAAAGTGTATGGTATCTGGCAAGAGACTACTTATAGAGATTTTTGGTTGACATCAAATTATGTATCAATGGCCTTGCGTTTTTTTGGTGTAGAAAAAGGTGAATCTGTAGCTATACAATCTGAAAATCGTCCAGAATGGTTTTTTGCAGATGTTGGAGTGCAGTCCATTGGTGCTGTAAGTGTAGGCCTATATCCAACAAACCCTGCCCCTGAAGTGGAGTATCTTCTTTCACACTCTGAAAGCAAAATTTTATTTGCGGAAGACCAGGAACAGGTCGATAAAGCATTGGAAGTAATTGATTCACTTCCTCAGTTAGAAAAAATAATTTATTTTGAAAACAAGGGAATGTATAACTATGACCATCCAAAGCTAATGACTTTTTCTGAATTTTTAGATATTGGTAAAGGTGAATATGAATCTTTTCCTGAATTTGTGGAAAATGAAATAAAAAAACTAGATGACAATGATGTAGCCATTATGGTTTACACTTCTGGAACTACCGGCCCTCCGAAAGGATCAATGCTAACTCACGGTAATTTACGATGGGTAGCTACTCAACTTCCATATTTTCCAATTTCTAATAATTTAAGTGAAGGTGATTCCCAATTTTTATCATATTTACCACTTTGCCATGTTTTTGGACGCCTTATTGATTTATTGATCGGAATTCATTTGATGGCAACTATAAATTTTGCAGAATCTATCGACACAGTCCAAACAGATTTAGCAGAAATACAACCAACAATTTTTCCTGCTGTTCCAAGAATATTAGAAAAGATGCATTCAAGTGCACTTGTCAAGATGAAAGATGCTTCATATGTAAAAAGACTATTGTTCAAATTTTCAACGTTCTTGGGTGATATTGCGGTTGAGAGAAAGCTAAACAAAAATTTTGATGATTTCTTAGCGAAGATTCTCTTATCAATTGGTTATATTTTATCTTTTAGATCGTTAAGGAAAAAACTTGGTTTGCAAAGAGCAGAATTTGCTGCATCAGGTGCAGCTCCAATTGCACCAGAAGTACTTAAATTTTTTATGAGTATTGGTGTCCCTTTGTTCGAAGCTTATGGAATGACGGAAAATTGTGCGTATGCAACTAGTAACAGTCCTGAAAATATAAAAATAGGCACGGTTGGAGTTCCAGCTCATGGTGTTGAATTAAAGCTTGCAGAAGATGGGGAAATTTTAATTAGAAGTGGTGGTGTATTCAAAGGCTACTTTAAGGATGAACAAGCTACAAATGAAACTATTGATAAAGATGGATGGCTATATACAGGTGATGTAGGAATTTTTGAAGGTGATTTTGTCAAAATTGTTGATAGAAAAAGAGATATTATTATCACGAGTGGTGGAAAAAATGTCTCACCTTCTGAAATAGAAAATAAAATTAAGGTATCACCATTTGTTAAAGAAGCAATTGTAATTGGTGATAGAAGAAAGTTCCTTTCTGTTTTAATTGGAATAGAGTTTGATACTGTATCAAACTGGGCTTTAAGAAAAAATATTCCACATACAACCTATAGGGACTTATCTGAAAAGCAAGAGGTAAAAGATTTAGTATGGAAAGAAATTTTAAAGGCTAATGAAAAGACTTCATCGTTGGAAGTGAGAGAATTTCGAATGATCCCTAAAGAATTAGATCATGAAGAGGGCGAGCTTACTGCGACTCAGAAAGTAAAAAGGAATGTTTTGATTGAACAATTTAGTGATTTGATTGAGGAGATGTATTCTTGACAATATTTCTGCAAGCTACTGTTGAAGGGCTATCGTTAGCAGCTATTTATTCTTTAGTTGCTATTGGTTTTGTTTTAATTTACAAATCAATGGATGTTTTAAGTTTTGCGCAACCAGCTTTAGCAGTAGTAGGAGCAGGGCTGATAAGTTCGTTGGCTGTTGACAGAGGTGTACCTTTTTGGGTAGCTTTGTTTATAGGTATTTCGTTAACAGGTGTTTTGGGACTTATTGTCGAAAGAACTTTCTTGAGACCAATGGTAGGTGAACCAGTATTTTCTGTAGCAATATTAACGATAGGTATTGATATATTATTGAGAACTACTTTAGATAATTGGATAGGCCTTAATCCAAGATATATGGGAGATCCATTTCCATCATTTGGAAACTTTGGGTCAGCACAAATTGGTGGGGTGACTATCAAATATCTAGAAATTGCTGCATTAGCGACAGCAATTTTTATCATCATTGCTTTAAATGTTTTTTTTAGAAAGTCAAAATATGGTGTAGCAATGAGGGCTACTTCATTTGATCAAGAAGCAGCCCTAGCACAAGGAATTAATGTTGGAAGAATATTCGGACTTGTCTGGTTTATTGCTGGAATTTTGGCTGCTTTCGCAGGGTTTTTTATTACTGGCGGTTTCAATACGCTGTCACAGACGAGTTTTGTTGTTGCACTAAGAGCTTTACCAGCAGTAGTTATTGGTGGTTTAGACTCAATTCCTGGGGCAGTTGTTGGTTCAATAATTATTGGATTAACACAGGGGTATGTTGCTTATTATCAATATGATTTCGAAATTTTAACAGGTATAACACTAGGAAATGGCTTTTCACTGCTTGCACCATATATAATTATGTTTTTTATTTTAGTTGTAAAACCTGATGGCTTATACGGTACGAAGGAAGTTGAAAGAGTATGAAAAGTAGACCAAATCTTTACACAAACTACGATAAAGAAACTGCAATATTTTCAAACAATACACAGAAATTTTGGTTTGCTGTTTTATTTGTATTATCAGTATCTCTTTGCTTTGTAGCAACAGATTATTGGATTTTACTAATATCAAGATCACTAACTTTTTCAATAGGTGCTTGGGGAATAAATATAGTTTCTGGGTTAGCAGGACAGATTACATTAGCGCATGGATCATTTATTGGTATTGGTGTGTACACAGCAGCAGTACTTGGAGGAGTCGCTTCAAACAGTGTATGGGGTTATGAACTTGATATGTTAATTTGGCTACCAGCAGCTGGAATTGTAGCAGCACTTTTTAGTCTTATTTTGGCCCCACTAGCAGTTCGACTAAAGGGATTAAACTTAGCTTTAGTAACTCTTGCATTCCTATTTATTTGTTCACATATTTTTTCGAATTTTATATCAGTAACTGGTGGGGCAGGTATTGGAAGAAAGGTGGCTAAGCTTGTACTTTTTGGTATCAACCTTGAGGAAGGTTTAGTATTTGGTAATTTCTTACTTGAGAAAAATCAAATTCAGTATTTAATATGTTTGTTTTTATGTATAGTTATGGGTTTCGGTTTTAAAAATATTGTACGTTCAAGAGCAGGTAGAGCGTATGCGGGAATACGTGATGGAGATATCGCAGCTGAAGCTTTAGGTGTAAATTTATTTAGATATAAAGCTAGCGCATTTGCTCTTGCAAGTTTTTATGCTGGAGTTGGCGGCGCTATGGCATCTACAATTTCTGGCGGTGTAGAGCCAGGTCTATTTAACCTATTATTTTCTATTTTGGCTGTAGCAATAATTGTGATTGGTGGTGCAGGCACAGTATTAGGACCTCTTTTTGGAGCATTTTTCTATATTATGGCACCAGGTTTTATTCAATATATTTTGAAAATAACACACTTAACAGAATCAGCGTTACCCCTTAATTTAGGCCAAATAGAAGCGATGCTTTTTGGGCTTTGTATAATCTTATTTTTGATATTTGAACCTAGAGGACTATGGGGTATATGGTTTAGGTTACGTAATTATTTTAAAGCCTGGCCTTTTTCCTACTAGATAAGAAAAAATCTACTAATCTTTAATTATTAGTACTAATAAATCTAAGGGGGAGAAATGAAATCATTGCGTAAGCAAGGGATCATTCTATTTACTATTTTTGCCCTTGTTTTAGTAGCCTGTGGTGGTGACGCTGCTGAGGAGGAAGTTGTAGAGGAAGCAACACCTGAAGTTGTTGAAACTTTAGACTCACCTGCAGTAACAACCGCACAATCTGTTAAAACAGGAGTGGGAGTAACTTCAGACCCATGTCCAGAAGCTGTTGGATCATTTCCAACAGGTGCAGACCCATCCAAGGGATGTATATATCTTGGGCTCATAAATGACTATACAGGTCCTTATGGAGCACTAGGTCCAGCACTTGAGCTTGGACAAAGAGCATTCTGGCTATGGGCAAACACATCCGGCGGAGTTGGAGACTATAGCGTAACAATTGTTGAAGGTGGAGACGCACAATACAATCCTGCAAAACATTTAGAGGTTTATAATTCTCAAAGAGATAATGTTGCAGCATTAGCTATGTCTTTAGGAACACCGCAAACTTTATTTATTCTTGATGAACTAGATAAAGATAATATGATTGCAGCACCAATGAGTTGGTATTCAGGTTATGCATATAAAGAACTTGATAAAGGCTTAATTGTTGAATTCGGATCTTCATATTGTGCACAAGGTATGAATGCTCTTGACTGGGCGCTAGCAAGCTTACCAGTAGACATTAAAACTATTGGAATTATCGGTAATGCTGGTGATTACGGTGGTGACTGGGCTAAAGGTGTACAGGCTGCTGCAGAAGCAAACGGAGTAACAGTCGCATGGAGTTATTTACCTCCAGCTACTGAATTCGACGTTGCACAAGCAGTCGGCTTAATGGTTACACAACCAGTCGACGCTTATTTCCCAGCTTTAGGACCTACAGCAATGGCTCAAGTTGCTGGTGGTGCATTCCAGCAAGGCATAACGCCAATTGCTATGATGGCAGCTCCATCATTTAACGATAGTTTCGTTAGAGAAGGATTTGCTTTGGCACCATTATTTACTTCTGGGTCAATGTATGTAACTGCTTTCACACAACCGTATGAAGCAGATACACCAGGTCATGCAGCTATGAGAGCTACTTTTGAAGCAGTGGGTCAAAATACAGGTAACTTATTCGTTACAGCTGGTTGGACATCACAGTATCATTTAAGAGATGTACTCAAAGCCGCTATAAAAGGTGGAGATTTAACAAGAGCGGGTATTAGAAGAGCAGCAGCTAATGTTGATGTTAGTTCTGATCAAATGATGCCTATTAAAAATCTTGGTCGTGATGGAGGTCAAACAGAAACATATGTTGGAGTTCCTACAGCAGACAATTTGAGTGGTATTAACACATTAGCTTGGCCATACATTGGGCCAACAGCCGCAAACACTGATTGGAGTGCGGGCGCTTGTAGTTAATATTTAACTATTTGATATAAAGAGCCGGTAATATACCGGCTCTTTATTTTTTTTTAAATCTAAAATCTTTCTATGTACAATTTGTTAAAAACAAAGAAAAAAATAATTATCCCTTTCATTATTGTTTTTATAACTGTTTCATCTTTATCTTTTGTTAAGACAGATTATTACTTTATGTCTCCTGGGCCTCCTTATCAGTGGGAAATAGATTATGGGGAAATAAAAAATTATGATTTTGAAGGTAATCTCTATCAACTTACTGTGAGGAGAGATGAGGCAAATGCATTAATTTATGCATGGTCTTTAATTAATGATTCATATGATTTATATCCAAGAGAAGAAATTTTACCTGATGGTGTTACTCCTAAGGAACTTAGTGAAATTAGTATTCAAAATATGAGAACATCCGAAAATGTTGCCATTGCTGTAGCTTTAAAAAATGTAGGTTATGAAATTAGTTCAAAAGGTGATGGAGTTTCAGTAGTAGGTTTACTCGACGATTCACCAGTAAAAGAAAAGTTAAAAAAAGGTGATTTATTAAATTCAATCAACAATAAAGAAATTAGTTCTACAACTGAGTTCATATCCACTTTAAGAACATACAATATTGGGGAATCTGTAACAATTGGTTTACTTAGAGAAGTAGATGGAGAATTAAAGCAAATGTTTGTAGAGACCACTCTTATTGAACACGTTGAATACAAAGGTGAACCTATGGTTGGGTTTCTTGCTACGACTGTAAATGAAAGATTTGACTTCCCTTTCGAAATAGATATTAAGACAGGAAATGTCGGAGGGCCTTCAGCAGGCCTAATGATGGCTTTAAATGTTTACAATAATTTAATACCAGAAGATATAACAAATTCTATGATTATTGCGGGGACTGGGACAATTGAAATTGATGGCTCAATAGGACCGGTAGGTGGTATCAAACAAAAAATAATTGCTGCAAAAAGAGCTGGCGCTGAACTGATTCTTGTTCCAATAGCGAATTTTGAAGAGGCTAGAACATTTGAAACTGAAAAAACAGCAATAGTTGCTGTTGATTCTTTCGATGAAGCATTATCAGTTATTTCGCAGTATAGTTCACGTTAAAGACGAGAGATAAATAATATATAAACATGGTTAATATCGGCGGTACAAATACTGGCAATGAAAGAAGAGGCTTATCTTTTCTTGTTTTTGTTGGAATTATTGGATTTTCAATTGCAAGAGCAATAGCAACCTTTTTTACCAATTATTTGTGGTTTGATTCTGTTGACTTAAATTCAGTTTGGATAAAAATTCTTTTAACAAAATCTATTCTTGTCGCGGCTACATCACTTTTGGCATTTGCATTCATTTTTATAAATTTAAGACTTGCCGTAAGAGCGACACCAGTGATGGATATTTTTGAATCATTTGAATCCCAAGATCCATTATCTAGATTTCGTGAATTTTTTAATGAACGTTTCCTAAAGTATAGACTTTGGGGTGCTATTGGTCTTTCTATATTTCTTGGCGCTGGAGCTTCCCAATTATGGGAACAGGTTTTATTATTTATAAATCAAAAGTCATTTGGAGTTACAGATCCTATTTTTCAAAACGATGTATCAAGTTATGTTTTTGGTTTGCCACTATACAGACTGTTCGTTTCCTGGGGATTTCAATTGGTCATCTTTACTTCATTTATTATTGTTTTATTCTTTATCGCAACGGGAGCTTTACAGCTTCGACAAGGTAGATTACCTGAAGTAAGTAGTGGTGCAAAGGCTCATCTTTCTGTTTTGCTTGCATTTGTAGCATTACTCAAAGCGTTCGCTTACAGACTGGACTCTATGGAACTTTTATATTCTCCACGAGGAAAAGTTTTTGGCGCCAGTTATACAGATGTAGTTGCGCATTTGCCAGCTTTAAATCTATTGATATTAATTTCATTGTTTGGTGCGATATTGTTGCTAGTCAATATAAAACGAAGAGGTTGGTTATTACCTGCTACAGCAATTAGCTTGTGGCTTGCTGTTTCAATAATCGTTGGTGGAGTTGTTCCTGCAGCAATCCAAAGATTTAGAGTTGTGCCTGATGAGTTGAATAAAGAACTTCCTTATGTTGAGAATCACATAAACTATACAAGACTTGCTTATGGTTTAAATAGTATCGAAGAAAAATCATTCGAAGCATCACCAGATCTAACAGACAACGATATAGCTGAGAATGCACAAACTGTCGACAATATTAGATTATGGGATCCTACTGTTTTAGCTGAAACATACAGTCAGCTACAGGAGATTAGAGCATACTACGCACTTGATGAAGTAGATGTTGATCGTTATAAAATAAATGGTGAGCTAACACAGGTAATGGTCTCAGCTAGAGAGTTAGATCAAACAAATTTGCCGGCAGTTGGTTGGGTCAATGAAAGACTTCAATACACACATGGTTATGGTGTAGTTTTTAGTCCAGCAAATGATGTTGCAAGCCAGGGTCAACCAGATTTTTATGTAAAAGGTGTGCCTGCGAATACAACTGTTAGTGAACTAGAAGTTGAACAACCAAGAATTTACTTTGGCGAATCAGCAGAGTCAGTTGAATATGTAGTTGTAAACTCTTTACAAGACGAAGTTGATTACCCATTGTCAACAGAGGGTCAGTCAGTTGCATATACAAATTACTCAGGAGATGGTGGTGTAGGAATTGGTTCATTTTTTAGAAGGCTTGGTTTTGCACTACGATATAGTGAATTGAACCTGTTAATTTCAAACCAGCTATCTGATGACTCAAAATTAATTATGGAACGAAATGTCGTAAGTAGAGTTAAAAAGGCCGCTCCATTTTTATATACAGACAATGATCCATATTTGGCATTAATAGATGGAAATTTGTTTTGGATAATTGATATGTATACAGTGTCTGACAAATATCCCTATGCTCAACCAGCTGATACAAGAAGAATTAATGAAAACTCTGGACTTCCTATGAACTTTAACTACTTAAGAAACTCTGTTAAAGCAGTAGTTAATGCATATGACGGTACAATGAATTTTTATGTTGTTGATGAAAATGATCCACTAATTTTGTCATACAACGATATTTTTCCAAATCTTTTTACACCACAAAGCTCAATGAGCACTGAGTTGCTTGATCATATAAGATACCCAGAAGATTTATTTACAATTCAATCCGACATGTATAGAGATTATCACATGATTGATCCACGAGTATTTTATGCAGATGAAGACCCATGGGTAATACCATCTGACTCCTCAACGACACCTAGAGTTGCTACCTTAAGGGGAGAATTTACAGAAATTGGATTTAAACCAATGTTGCCATATTATCTGTTAATGAGCTTGCCTGGGGAAAGTGATTTGAGTTATCTAATTTTTCAACCATTTAATCCAGAGAATAGACCAAATATGCAGTCCTTCTTAGTTGCAGATGCAGATCCAGAAAATTATGGACAGTTAATTGACTTTAGGCTACCAAAAGGTGAATTTGTCGATGGACCTAGCCAGGTTGCAACTAGAATTAACCAGGACCCTGATATTTCTCAAATATTTACTCTTCTTGACCAGCAAGGTTCTAGTGTTATTAAAGGTAACCTTTTTGTTGTTCCTATAAATCAATCAATACTTTATTATCAACCAATTTATCTCCAAGGAGAGCAGAATCCATTACCTGAATTTAAATTTGTTGTAGTTGTTTTTCAAGACAGAATAATAATGGAGGAATCTTTGTCTGAAGCCTTAGCTAGCGTTTTTGGTGGAGATTTCGCAACTGAGAATGTTGAAGAAACAGAAGGTGAAAGCCCTCTTGAGCTACTTGAAAAAGCAACTAGAGCTTTTGAAAAAGCCCAAGAGGAATTGCAAAATGGAAATCTAGGTTTGTATCAAAAACTTGTCGAGCAAGCCCAACAATTTGTCGACCTTGCTTTAGCAATCTTAAATAACAATTAAATTTCTTGAGTTTAAATTAATTCTTATTATTATTAATTATTCAGCGCGGGGTGGAGCAGTCTGGTAGCTCGCTGGGCTCATAACCCAGAGGTCGTAGGTTCAAATCCTACCCCCGCTACCAATTTATCTTATAAACAAATCTATTATTCGTTTTCTACCTGTAGAAGCAGCCAATAACTTTAACGCAAATAATCCGGAAGCACCAAGATAAGCCAAGCTCCCTAAAACAAGAAAAATTCTCCAAAATAATATTGCATCCATATTTAAATTATAAACAACTTATAGGCAATGGCTATTTAGTTAATTCAAATATTTCATTTGCTGTAATCTCTCCATTAAGAGTATGCAAGATTAAAAGGTTGCTATCTAATATTAAGGTAGTTGGTATTCCAGTCCAATTGAACTGCGATAAAACAATATCGGACTCTTCCTCTTTTAATATATTTTTATAAGGAATTTTATTAGTTTTAATAAATTCTCTACCATTTGATGCTGAGTCATCAACAAGAACACCAATGACAGTAATATTTGATTCTTCAGAAATTTTTAATAATTCCTCGACTTCATTTTGACAAGGAATACACCAACTAGCCCAAAGATTGAGAATAATATAATCTGTTTTGATTTGATCAAAACTTATAGAATTCAACTGTTTTAGTGACCCAACTTCAATTCCATTATTTATATCTGAAATAGTATTAGTTTGTTCATCAGGAGTTGAGGCATTTAACACGGCAATACCAATAAGCCCGGTTAAAAGTATGAGTAGTAAATTTCTTTTAATCATAATGTAATGTTATTACCTAATATAAATACAATACTAAACATGGACATTCAAGATATATATTATCCCGGATTTAATAAAAGCCTTGAAGAGCTAAATGCTATCACTAAGTTAAAGAAAAAATCTTGCGAGATACTTGATTTCACTGAGATTGAATGGGTAAGAGATGTATTACGTCAAAGGATTAACGAAAATCATAATCTAGAAGTTAATTTTAAAACTCCATCTGAGAAACAATTTGAAGAAGTCTCAGCACTTGTTGGTGCAAACATCGATATGGAAGATTTAAAAAACAACTTTCATAAAAATAAAAGAATTATAGGGATTACATCTGGAAAAGGAGGTGTTGGCAAATCTACTGTAACATCTTTGCTTGGTATTGCATTTGATGAAATTGGCAAAAAAGTTGGAATACTTGATTCTGATATTTGGGGCTACTCTGTTCCAAAGATTTTAGGTGCTAAATTTCCTCCAATTCCATTTAATGAAAGAATCTTTCCATCAAAAATTAATAATTTAAGTGTGATATCAATGGAATATTTTGTAAAACAAGATGAGGCTGTTATATGGAGAGGGCCAATGCTACATAAAGCTATTGAGCAATTCCTATTTGAAGTGTTGTGGCAAGATGTAGATATATTACTTATAGACATGCCACCTGGTACTGGTGATGTTTCAATTTCTTTATCTCAATTCTTAAAATATTATGAAAATATTGTTGTAACAACTCCTCAAACAAATGCAACCATTGTTGCAGAGCGTTCAGGAATTATGTCTAAAAAAGTTAATGCAAGCATTATTGGAGTTATTGAAAATATGTCATATATGGAAGTAGATGGCAATAAACTTTATCCATTTGGTAAGGATGGAGGAAAAGATCTATCTAAAAAACTTGATGTACCAATACTTGGAGAGTTACCTTTATTAGAAGATATAACAGTTGCTTCTGAAGGCAGTGATTTATTTGCTTTTAAAAATAATCCACACTTTCAGGGTGTTATTGACATTGCTAATGAAATTTTGAAATTTCAACCTAAAAAGAAACCGATTGATCTAAAGATTAATTAAGTAAGTTACTAGCGAAATCAAACCCAATAAAAAGCAATAAATTGAAAATACATTTAATTTAGAACTAACTGTAAAACTAATAAGAACCCTGATTGCAATTAGTCCCGAAAGAAATGCAGCAATGCAAGGAATCCATAGAGAATTGTTAATAGGTTCTGTAGCCTGTATAAAAGTTAGAAACCAAGCTCCAAAAATTGTAGGGAGTCCAAGAAGTAGTGAAAAGAATATTGCTTCAGTTTTTTTTAGTTTCAAATATAAAGCTGTACTTAGAGTGATCCCTGACCTTGATACCCCAGGAAATAATGCAATGGCTTGGGCAAATCCTATTGTTAAAGATTCTTTTAACGAAAGATCTAATATACTTTTATCCCCCTCTTCTAGCTTGTCAGCAAAATACAACACACTCGCAATAAATACATAAGCTACTGCCGTTATTAATAAAATTGCGCTGCTTTCATCAATTAAATTACTTATTGGCAAAAATAATCCAAAACCTACAGCCGGCATTACTCCTATAAATATAAGCTTAAAAATTTGAATCAATGAGTTACGGTTTTTTAAGATTAAGAGAATGTCTTTGAAATAATATATTAAAATTGAAAAAAATGTTCCTAAGTGTAAAAATGCTATTTCATAAGTATTAAAGCTGTTGTCTTTGAACAACTCTGACAGAATAACTAGATGTCCACTTGATGAAATTGGTAAAAATTCAGTGATTCCTTGTATTATCCCAAATAAAATATCAATCATAATTAATTAATTGTTGAAAAATGCCATCCTTGACATGATGTACATAAGTATATTCTAAATTTTTTACTGTATTCTTTTTCTATAAACAATCTTTCTTTTCTTGCTTCAATTTCAGAGTTAAACCTTCTTTTGTTTGAGCATTCAGATATATTGTTCATACATTTATAAGATTAAATTTGTAAATTGTATAAACGAGCTATATCTTATTTATTTTTAATGAATTAGACTCAAATAAATGAATTTTTTAGTAGTAGTCCTGAGTTACTTGCTTGGTTCAATAAATTTTGCCTATATTACAGCTCGAATTAAAGGTATTGACATTTCTTCTGAGGGAAGTGGTAATCCAGGCACATCAAATGTGCTAAGGACATTAGGAAAAGGATCTGCAGCAATTGTATTGTTTGGAGATTTATTAAAAGGAGCTATTCCTATTATATATTTTTATCAAGATCGATATTTTTTAATTTATGGACTAGCTGCTGTTATAGGCCATATTTATCCTGTATTTTATAAATTTAAAGGTGGGAAAGGGGTTGCTACGTACCTTGGTGTTTATATTACAACAGTGTTCGTAAATCCTCATAATTCTGATTTATTCAATGCAGAGATATTTCAAATACTTAATATACCTGCGCTTGCATTTTTCTATTTTGTTATATTTAAAACAACTCGTGTGTCAGCGATTGCTAGTTTGACAACAGTTTTAATAACTGTGTCATTATTAATTTATGCAAATAATGAAATATCAAATGTCGTAATTCTTTCTGTTATATTTGTTTTAATTTTGTTAAAACATTCTGAAAATATCAAAAGACTTAGAGAAGGCAAAGAAAATAAATTTTAAAAAGAGAAAATTTTTTTAAAACTAGTTATTATTAAGACAACAACAGTAAGGGCAGGGCATGAGTTCTACACTAGTTTTAATAGCATTAATGATATCGCTTTCAATAGCTGTCGTTTTCCCTGAGTTACAATATTCAAAAATAAATAAGTCTATTTCAAATGAGTATCAATTTATGGTGGACAAACAAAGAAGAGGATTTATTATTTTAGGATTAGTAGCTATGTCAAGTTTCTTTATAGCTCTTCAAACACTCTCAGTTACAATTTTTGTATTCCATCTAATTATTGATTTAGTTTTTGGTGTTTATGCATATACTGCATTTCAAGTACGATCATCTTCTCTTCAAAGAAACAGTTTTACTTTTGTAGATGATTTATCTGCAGATGATGATAACGTTGAATATTTCAAACAAGCAGTTTAATTGTCAAGATTTGATGCTAATTTAGAAAATTTATCAGCAGCTTTTGATAAATTAAATGATATTCGTGAACAGTCTTTAACTATTTCAAGAGAAATAGTTCGTGAGTGTTCTAAAAGTATCAGAAACGTTCATAGAAATGATGTATCTGGTGCTGAGAATCACATAAAAAGTGCTCAAAAAAAATTAACAGATTTAAAAAGCATTTGTAGTGAGATTTCTGAAATCAGTTATGCAGGTTATGTTCTAGACGCCGAAAGAGAGTTTGTAGAGGCGGTTATGTTTTATAATTTTGAAGTGAAAGGAACAATTCAGCCATTTTCCGAATTTAATTTGCATCCTTCCAGTTACATACAAGGAATAGGCGATACTATTGGTGAGTGGAGAAGAAAAGCACTCGACCATTTAAGAAATCTTGATATTAAAAAAGCTGAGTCATATTTGGAAATTATGGAAGAAGGTATGGGAATATTAAATGAGCTTGATTATCCAGATGCACTTACTGGAGGACTTCGAAGGTATGCGGATAATGCAAGATCAATTATTGAAAGAACTAGATCTGATATAACAAATGCTTTTATCAATGAGGCATTAAGAAAAGACATATCTAATATAAATAAAAGTGAATTATAAATATATAACTGGTCAAGTTCTAGAAATTGCTCCGACCTCTGGCTGGACTGATGGAACATTGCTTCAAGACATCTATCCTGACTCTTCTTTTGTAAGTGGCAATAATCCAGATAGCATGCAAATGAAACCAGAAATTAAAAATCGTAAAGTTTATGCAAAGTATTCATTTGCAAAAAGATTTGAAGGAGGCCCTGGTCTTGTTCATGGTGGTATTTTGTCAGCAGCTTTGGATGATATGATGGGCTACTCAACTGTTATTCATAATATATTTTCTGTAACTGCAAATTTATCTGTTAACTTTCTGAAACCGACTCCAGTTGAAAAAGATTTTGAATTGTATGCTTGGGTTAAAGAAGTTGATGATAAAAAAGTTTATACGGAAGCTGTTATTCAATTGGGTGATGAAATTCATGTCGAAGCTCATGGCATGTTCATTGATTTAGGACTAGATGCGGCAGAGTTCTTTGCCCCAGATAAAAATTATCCTTAAACTAAATTTTTGACATTAAAAAGTGGCTCATAGATTGAATACTTATCATAGGATTGACTCCTGAGCATCTTGGAAAAGTTGAAGCATCAACTATGTAAACATTTTCTAAGCCATGTACTTTACCATTTAAATCTATAACCCCATGTTCAGGGTTTGGATTAATTCTCGCAGTACCCATTTGATGTGCTGAGCCTAAAAGTAATCTATAAGGTTGATTTTTAATTGCTAAAACCTTACTTAAAAACTCCTCTATATCTCCATTTTCATTTCTCTTCCAATGCATGGTTGGGGAAGCTGAAACCATAATTTCCTCAGCCCCCGCAAGATAATAAGACTTTACAAGTTGAGTAAGCCCATCAAGAAGGTGATTATTATCAAATTCATTTAATTTATACTTCCAGAGTGGACCATTATTAATTAAAGAACCACTACTTGTATCAGATGTCAGAACAATTGCACCAGACCAGTAATTGTAACTTTCAATAAAATCTTCAGCTGAGGAAACAAAATTTGGAAAATATGGAAAAAAGATACTTGGATGCATCGGCAATCCTTGTAATAAGTATCCATAATTGTTGGTTTTGAATAAGAAATCCTCAGAATGCATACCCTGCATACTTCCATACCAAGGCTGTTGCTGTTCATTAAATTTTGCAGCAACTCCTGAAACTGGGTGTGTTTTTAAGTTCTTTCCAAGTTGTGGGTTTTTGTATCCACTATTTAACAAGATTCTAGGAGTGTTCAGCGATCCACCTGCAAGAATAACTCTTTCAACTTCGATTCTTGAAGCTGTACCATTATTTTCAACTTCAATGTGAGTTGCTTTGTCATTGTTTATAATAATTTTTTGAATGCCAGTATCACTGTAAATATTTCCATTGAAATTTCCATTCTCCAACCAGATTTTATAAGATGAATTTCTACTTTCATACCCACATCCAAAGGCACAAAAACCACACTCCATGCCATGAGTACTACGATTATTTTTTGGAATGACTCGATAGCTAATATTGTTTTTTTCAAATCCCTCTGCTAACTTTTCCTCTTTCAATGGGATATGATTATATTCAGTAGTTACCCCAAGATTATCAACTACATGCTTGATACTCTCTTTAAATACATCAGAATTAAAATAATCTTGTTGTTTAGTCAGTTGATCCCATTCATTCAACACTTCTGTTGGGGTCTCAAGAGATGTCTGCCAATTGATGCTTGTACCACCACCTATACTTTTTCCTGTAAGAAGTTGAATTCCAAATCCTCTAGTAGCACTAAGTCCATAATGTTCAAAAAAGTTGTGATACCCAAAAGTTTCATTGTTTGTGTCTTTATTTAGATAACTTGCTTTGTCAAACACTGCAACATCATATTTTTTGGATAAAGTATGTGCTGCTATACCTCCACCAGCTCCACTACCAATGACTGCGACTTGGACTTTTTTTGGGAGTGAATGAGATATCTTGTCTACGGATCCATTTTTGTGTTTTGGATAATTTAGTTTATTATAAATTACTCCCTCTCCATCAAGAGATCTCGAAATACAGTGTCCCATTAAAACAAACATATAGACACCAAGTTTTCGTAAAATTAAAAAATTTGATCTCTGAAGATAAGAAAAGAAGTCTTTAACTTTCTGATCTTTTATAAAAAGCTTTCTGAGCCCAAACGAAAAAACATACATAAAAAGCTTGAGTTGATAAATATTATTTTTATCCGGGAATTTCTTCAATGTGAATAAAAAGTAATCCAAAGCTTTTTTGCAATCATCTTCATCAAGGTTGGGATAAAAGTTTTTAAAAATTGATTTAAAGCTTTTAGATACTCTTTTATTCATAAAATAATTTTACTCTCTCAATTTTGGATATGACCTGTAATTTGTACAGTTATAATTTATGTGGAAATCTAAAAATAAAGCAAAAAAAATATTCTTTGTTTTCTTTGGTTTAATTAGTTTTTCTTTAGGTGCAATTGGAATAATTATTCCAGGGCTTCCAACGACACCCTTTATGATTTTATCTTCGATATTATTTCTAAATTCCTCAGATAAGCTCTATTCGTGGCTAATTACACATGAAAAATTTGGCAAGTATGTGCTCGATTTTAAAAAAGGGAAAGGCATAACTTTCAAAACTAAATTATATGCCCAAACAATGATGCTCTTGACTATGTCGTTATCATTAATACCTATTTCACCAGCTTTTATCGATAATGTAGTTGTGCGAATTATATTAGCTATCTCTGCTGTATTTAGTTTTTGGTTAGTTGGATTCAAAATACCTACTAATAAATCCTTAAAAAATGAATCTATTAAAAAATAAAAAACTTTTAATAACTGTAGTTTTTTTTGTAGTTTTATATTTTTTATTATCATTTATTGTTGCGTTTACTGCTTTTAGCATCGGAGATGAAACTTATGAATTTTCACCAAGTGATTTAAATATTCCTTATGAAGCGATACAAATAAAATCATATAATTCCTTTATTTCTACCTGGTGGATACCTTCTGACTCAGATGTAACAATTATTATGCTTCACGGTTTAAGAAGTCAAAAAGCTGACCCAGAGATGCTTGAAAAAATTAAACTTTTTAACGATCAGGGTTTTTCTATAATTGCAATTGATTTCAGGAATCATGGGTTTTCAGGTAAAGGAAACTTTACTTTTGGTATCGAAGAAGTTGATGATGTTTATACAACTATTAACTATTTTTATGAAAATGAAGGATTGAAAAGTTTTGGTATTTGGGGCTTTAGCTATGGTGCAACAACTGCTTTATTTTCTGGATTTCAGTTTTATGAGAATACTTCGAATGTTGAACTGATTGGAATTTTTGCTGAAAGTCCTTATTTAGATTTATTAGAAGTTTTTACTGATCAAGTTTCCTACAGAACCCCATTAAACAAAACTATGGCAAATCTGTTAAAACCTGGAACAATTTTCTTAACTAATTTAATTTATGATTTCGACTTTAACTCAATTAATAAAACTTTTGAATCGAATAAAGAAATAGCTTTTCCAACAGTAGTATTGTCATGTTCAAATGATGAAATAGTTCCTAAATTACAATCACAAAGGATTGTTCAAATACTTGGTTCAAATGCAGTTTACGAAGAATTTGCTGAGTGCAGCAATCACGGCAATACTTTTGAGAGTAATTCATCAAGATACATCCAAATTTTAAAAAATTTATTTAATTAGATTTTTTGTTAGTTATGGCAGTCATTAAAAGCTTTTTTTAAATTCGATTCAAAAAATTCTATTCATCAATAATTACTACAGGTTCGATTGGAGCCAATGCTAATTGTTGATATAAATTTTCCTGATAATTTAAACTTTTCCAGTTTTCTTCATATATATTTCCCATGTCACAAAAGTAAAAAAGAGAACTCAGGTAATTTTCTACATTCATTTGAGATCCACCCAAGTATCTAAATTTGTAATATTCGTACTCAACAAAGAATGACATAGGAATACCATCATTTTCATAGTATTCTCTTTCTTCTTCAAGAAGTTCACATTGAGAGTCAAGATCTCTAGTACTTTCCTCAAAACTACTAATTTCATCAAATAGAAGCTGAGCATTAAGTGATAATTCTTCTTCGTATGGGTTAGTACTACAAAAAATAAGTAACAAAAATACTAAAGAAACAAGTTTTAATTTCACAAAATTAATTATATGACCAAACAAGATAAATAAAATGCCAAAAATATTGTTATTTTGCAATTAATGACTAGTTTTTAGCTTCAGAAAGTAGTAAAAAATCATAGAGTCTTAAAATTGGATGTTTAGAATTTAGATAAGTTCATCTTTAGGCTCAACTAAATATATAATTATCTTGATGGACCTTTCAAAAACAAATATTGAATTAGTAGAGAGAGTTTATAAGACTCTTGAGTCAAACATTGCATTATTTAAGGCTAGAAAAGGAAATTCACTAACTTTAGCGGAAAAAATCTTATATGGACACGCTAGAAATGTCTCTGAAATATCATTAAACAGAGGTGAGGATTTTGGTGATTTTTTACCAGACAGAGTTGCCATGCAGGATGCAACTGCTCAAATGGCATTATTACAGTTTATGCAAGCTGAACTTCCTGAAACAGCTGTTCCTACAACAGTTCATTGCGATCATTTAATACAAGCTTATGAAGGTGCAAATAGTGATTTAAATGTAGCAAACAAGACCCATAAAGAGGTTTTTGACTTTCTGAGATCAGCATCAGAAAAATATAATATTGGCTTTTGGGGCCCTGGTGCTGGAATAATTCATCAAGTTGTATTAGAGCAATATGCATTTCCTGGCGGAATGATGATAGGTACTGATAGTCATACTCCAAATGCAGGCGGACTTGGTATGGTCGCAATAGGTGTAGGTGGAGCTGATGCAGTTGACGTAATGGCAGGAATGCCATTTAATACAAAAATACCAAAATTAATTGGTGTAAAGCTTACCGGAAAACTAAATGGGTGGACAGCTCCAAAAGATATTATCTTGAAAGTTGCAGAAATTCTAACTGTTAAAGGAGGAACAAATGCTATTGTTGAATATTTTGGAGAGGGTACAAAGTCAATTTCAACAACTGGAAAAGCAACAATTACAAATATGGGGGCCGAAATTGGAGCAACGTGCTCTATATTCCCTTTTGATAAAAAAGGTGAAGAATATTTAGATGCAACAGGAAGATCTGATATTGCACTATTAGCAAATAAAAATATGCACTTGCTTACTGCAGATGATGATGTTGTGAGTAATCCAGGTAATTTTTTTGATCAAGTAGTTGAAATTAATTTAGACACATTAGAGCCACACATAGTTGGTCCACATACTCCAGACCTAGCTCGTCCGGTTTCTCGATTAAAAGAAGATGCTATCGATAATAGTTACCCACTTCAAATTTCAAGCGCATTGATAGGTTCATGTACAAATTCTTCCTATGAAGACATAGGAAGAGCAGCTTACATCGCAAGGGAAGCAGCAAAAAAAGGGTTAAAGTCTAAAGTGCCATTGATGGTTACCCCTGGTTCTGAAATTACAAGAGCCACAATTGAAAGAGATGGGTATCTAAGTGATCTAGAGGCAATAGGTGCTACAGTGTTAGCAAATGCCTGCGGTCCATGCATTGGACAATGGAAAAGAGATGATATAGAACCTGGTGAAAGTAATTCTATTGTTTCATCATATAATCGAAATTTTCCAGCAAGAAATGATGGAAATAAAGAAACTCTTTCTTTTATCGGATCTCCTGAAACTGTAATAGGATTAGCTTTAGGGGGCACTTTAGAGTTCGATTTTTTAAATGATACGTTAATTAACGATGAAGGTGATGAAGTAAGATTGTCACCACCAACTGCGGAAGAGCTACCTCCTGAGGGGTTTGCTAGTACTTTAGAGGGATTTATACAACCAAAAGAAGATAGCAGTGTTGAAGTTGTGATAGATCCAAACTCGGAGAGATTACAAGTCTTAACTCCTTTTGATCCATTTGATGAAAATAACTATATAAATATGACAGTTCTAATGAAAGCAGTAGGAAAGTGTACGACTGATCATATATCACCTGCCGGTAAATGGTTAAGGTTTAGAGGACACTTAGAAAATATATCACAAAACTTATTTATTGGTGTTAATAATGCATTTTCAGAAGAGTCTGGAACTGGTGTTAACACAATTAACAATAAAGTTATGACATTGCCTGATCTTGCAAAAACATACCACGAGAATAATATAAATTGGATTGCTATCGGCGATGAGAACTATGGTGAGGGATCTTCAAGGGAACATGCTGCTATGGAGCCAAGATTTAGAGGTTGTAGAGTAGTTTTGGTCAAAAGCTTTGCGAGAATTCATGAAGCTAATTTGAAAAAGCAGGGAATACTTCCATTAACTTTTGCTGACAGAACGGATTATGAAAAAATAGAACAAAATGATAAATTAACCATAAAAAATTTAGAAAATTTAAAACCAGGAAGTAAAGTTACAGTTTCTATACAAAAAGAAGATGGTTCAGCAGTAGATATAGATACCAATCATTCTTTATCTGAAGAGCAAATAAGTTGGTTTGAAAGTGGATCGGCTTTAAATTATATCAAATCAAATTAATGAAAAACTTTTCTGAAAAGATTCAATCTCTGAGGAACGAATATAGCGATTTAGACCTTACATTAGAGGATTTAAATCATGACCCAATAATCCAATTTACAAAATGGCTAGATGAAGCTATTGAAACGCAAATTTACGAACCTAATGCAATGGTTATTGCTACTGTAGATGAAAATGCACCAAGATCGAGATATGTATTATTTAAAAATATTATAAATGATAATTTAATCTTCCATTCACACTATGAAAGTCCAAAAGCAATGGAGATATTTGCTAACCCTAATGTTTCGGGAATTTTTTATTGGGCTGAAATACACAGGCAAGTCAGATTCCAAGGTAAAGCAAAAAAAGCTGACTCAAAAGTATCTGATGAATATTTTAAGACTAGACCAAGAGGTGGACAATTAAGTGCATTGGCCTCAGCGCAAAGCAATATTATCTCCTCTAGAGAAGATGTTACGAATAAAATTGATGAGCTTGAAAAAGAATATGAAGGAAAAGAAATACCAAGACCTGACTTTTGGGGTGGTTTCTCTATTGAGGTAAATTATTGGGAGTTTTGGCAAGGGAGAAGAAACAGGACACATGATAGGTTTTGTTATAAGCAAGACGATAATTCTTGGAATATCGAAAGGATGTCCCCTTAATGAGGCCAATAAAAGTAACCAAAAACTTTATTAATTCAGCTGAAAACTCAGTTTTATATGAATCAGGCAGTACAAAAGTATTAGTTACAGTATCTGTCTCAACTAGAATTCCAGACTGGTTACTTAATTCTGACAAGGGTTGGGTAAGTGCAGAATACAATATGTTACCTGGATCATCTGGGAATAGAATATCAAGAAAATCTTTTGAATCTGGTAGGTCTAAAGAAATTTCAAGATTAATTGGAAGATCTTTAAGAGCTGTTTGTAATTTAGGAATTATAAATGGATATTCCTTTACAGTAGATTGTGATGTGTTAGAAGCCGACGGTGGCACAAGAACTGCTTCTATTAATGGTGCTTGGATAGCTCTAAATGATACATTTGAAAAAATGATCCAGGAAAACAAATTAAATCAAAATCCACTTACAAGTAAAGTTGGCGCCATTTCAGTTGGGATTGTTGCTGGTGAACTGACAGCAGATCTTGATTATGAAAAAGATTCTAATGCAGAGGTTGATCTGAATTTAGTACTGGATGAAAAATTTGAAATACTAGAGATACAGGGAACTGCAGAAGGAAAACCATTTCCAAAAGAACATCTCGATAAACTTTTTGAAATTGGAAAAGAGTGTATAAAAGAAGTATTTGAAATACAAAAATAACCAGATGGAAATCCTTTTAGCTTCAAATAATAAAAATAAGCACAAAGAGTTATTAAAAATTTTTCAAGAATTTGGAAGTAAACACACCTTGATAATAAATAAAGATATTCCAGATGTAATTGAAGATAAAAATACTATTGAGGAAAATGCAAAAAAGAAAGCTAAAGAATGTTACGAAGTTTTTAAATCTCCAATTATTTCTGATGATTCGGGTTTGTTTGTAGATGCATTAGAAGGTCAGCCTGGTGTTCATTCAAAGAGATATGCAGGCTTTAGTTCTACTGATGTTGAAAATAATCAAAAATTAATAAATGAACTTAAAACAGCTGACAATCTTAGTGCTTTTTTTAAAACAGTTCTTTGTTATTTTGATGGTTTAAATTTCATAACATCAAAAGGAGTTCTTGAGGGAAAGATTGTATTTGAACCAAGAGGAAAAAACGGTTTTGGCTATGACCCTATTTTTGAGGTAAGCGGGAAAACATTGGCTGAAATGACTTTAGATGAAAAATCAAATATAAGCCATAGAAAATTAGCAGCAGTAAAGTTAGTTGGGAAACTAAATGAAATATAAAAATAAAATTTATTTACTTGTAGCTTTTCTTGTATTTTCGGCATGTGAGATTAAATGGAACATGAATGTTGAATTTAACGAAGACTTTTCTGGAAGGTACACAATAAAATTATTAATTAACGAAGAACTCCAATTGTATGCACTCGACATAGGTGAAGAGTCATCAATTGGAAGTCTTAACGATATTATTACTGATCTTCCAGATGGATTTGGTTCAAGTATATTCCAGGAAGATGCTTATCTTGGAATACTAGTTCGTAATGATTTTGATAATATTAGTGAACTAAACGACCAGTTTGAACTTCTAAAATCTAACGAAAATACAGCTCTGTTACTTTTACCAATTGAAGAGATTGATTTTCAAAATAATGATGGAGAATTTAAAATTAATGGATCTTTTGGTGAGTTGTTTGATACTGAAAATGAAATTATTAATCAATCGGGCTATGAAAATGTATTTGATGGAAAGCTGGGCTTTAAAGTACCTGGAGAAATTACAAAACCAAATATTAGCAATATCGTAGAAAATACCATCATTTTTGAAGCCGATGGAGTTTCAAGTAAAACTTTCGAACTTATATCAAGTACTGAAAGACCTCTCAATCCAATAAATATTGCTATAGCTTTTGTTGTGTTAACAGCAGTATATTTTTTTGTTAGACAATCAAGAAAAATAAAGTAATATTGTCACAATGAAAAAAATTATAATTATTATTTAGGAGCAACGTTCTAAGCGTTGTTGCCCTTGCGTTGCAAGGGTTTTTTTTTGGAATTATGAAAATAGACATATTTGATACAACTTTAAGAGACGGCTTTCAACAAGAAGGAATTTCTCCATCTGTGAAGGATAAAATTGCAATTGCAAAACTGATAGATGGCTTAGGAGTTAGTTTTATTGAGGGTGGTTGGCCAGGTGCATCACCTAAAGAGGAAGAGTTTTTTGAAGCTGCAAAAAGAGAGTTAAATTTAAAAAATGCAAAACTTGTAAGTTTTGGTTCCACTAGAAAACTAGACTTATCAGCTAAAGACGATCCACAAGTAAAGGCATTGGTTGATTCTGGCACTGATTATATCTGTATTGTAGGTAAATCTTCAAAACTTCATATTACAAAAGCGTTGCAAACTGATGTTGGCAGTGCAATTGATATGGCAGTTGATACAATTTTGTATTTAAAGTCAAAGGGTAAAAAAGTATTTTTTGATGCAGAGCATTTTTTTGACGGCTACAAAGAAGACTTTAAAACAAGTCTAAAAATTCTAGAATCTGTAGTTTCAGCTGGTGCAGATTGTTTTATATTTTGTGATACAAATGGTGGTACATTGCCTGAGGAAGTTAGAAGAATTCTCTCTGAGGTTATAGAAGAACATCCAAAAACTAAATTTGGTGTTCATTTTCAAAATGATAATGGCTGTGCAGTTGTTAACTCAATGGTCGCGGTAGATCTTGGTGTTGATCATGTTCAGGGAACAATAAATGGGTATGGTGAAAGGACTGGAAATGCAGACCTTTGTACACTCATTCCTAATCTATCTTTAAAGCAAAATTATGAGACAATACCTACAGATTCTCTTAAAAAACTAACTCAGACAGCCAATCATATTGCAGAACTTGTAAATGTGTCAATCGATTCAAGGCATCCATATGTTGGGTCATCAGCTTTTACCCACAAGGCAGGACTTCATGCATCTGGTATGTCAAAAGACAGTTCACTATATGAACACATAGATGCTTCAAAAGTTGGCAATTTTACAAGAACTACTGTTTCAGAATTAGCAGGTAGAGCAAGTGTTATTACAAAAGCAGAGGAATTTGGATTAAGTATTAATAATGATGAAGCTAAAGATTTAATTCAACAAGTTCAAAACTTAGAACACATTGGTTTTCAATTTGAAGCGGCGGATGCTTCGTTATTTATATTAATGAATTTAATAAAAGGAATTAAGCCAGATTTTTTTGAATTTGAAAGTTTTAGAGTTTTTTCGGAAAGAAGAAATTCTGAAAATGTTGTTTCAGAAGCTGTTTGTAAGATTACTGTAAATAATAATAGATATGTTAAAACCGGAGAAGGAGTTGGTCCGGTTGATGCCCTCTCAAAAGCATTGAAATCAGCACTTGAAAATGACTACAAAGACATTAACAATGTGAAACTTATTGATTACAAGGTGAGGATAATTGATTCCTCTGATGGTACAGAAGCTAAAACAAGAGTACTAATTGAATTTACTGATACAAAAAAACAATGGAGCACTATTGGTGTACATGAAAATATTATCAATGCCTCTTGGAATGCTCTTTGCGATGGATTTAATTATTATTTTATGACTTCTTAGGTAGATTTTTCACTTTACAGATATATATACTATTTTAAAGGGGAGAATTTATGAATGAAAAAATTGAAAACCTACTTAAAGAAGATAGAAAGTTTCCGCCTTCTGAAGAGCTTATTAAAAATGCAAACGCTCCTTCTTCTTGGTATGACGATGCAAATGAAGATAGATTAAAATTTTGGCAAAAACAAGCTCTAACAAGAATTTCTTGGTTTAAAGAACCAACAGAGATACTTGATGATTCAAACCCACCTTTTTTCAAATGGTTTAAAGATGGCGAGCTTAACTTATCATATAATTGCTTAGATAGACACCTTGAGTCTGATGGAGATAGAGTTGCATTCTATTGGGAAGGAGAACCCGGAGATACCCAAAAAATTACATATCAAGACTTATATGAGAGAGTTTGTAAGCTTTCAAATGCAATGAAAAAACTTGGTGTAGAAAAAGGTGACAGAGTAGCAATTTATTTAGGGATGACTCCAGAAATTGTAGTTTCTATGCTGGCATGTGCAAGGATTGGGGCAGTGCATTCAGTTGTATTTGGTGGATTTTCATCAGAAGCCCTTGCAGATAGAATTAATGACGCAAAAGCAAAAACAGTTATTACCGCTGATGGGGCATGGAGAAGGGGAGATATAGTTCCTCTAAAAAACAATGTTGATGGCTCATTAGAACTTACCGAATATGTAGAAAATGTAATTGTTGTTAAACGTACTGAACAGGATATCAATATGACTGAAGGTCGAGATCATTGGTACCACGATTTAACTGATAACGAATCTTCTGATTGTGAACCTGAAATAATGAATTCTGAAGATATGCTGTACATTCTTTATACATCTGGCACAACTGCAAAACCTAAAGGTATTGTACACACACAAGCGGGATATTTAACAGGAGTGACAACTACTCATCACGAGGTTTTTGATGTAAAAGAAGATGATATTTACTGGTGTGCTGCAGATTGTGGATGGGTTACAGGTCATAGTTATATTGTTTATGGTCCATTAGCTAATAAAGCTACAAGCGTTATGTATGAGGGAGCACCAAATGCACCAGACGAGAAAAGACTTTGGAGTATTATTGAAAAGTATAAAGTAAATATTTTTTATACAGCTCCAACTGCAATAAGAGCATTTATGAAATGGGGTGTAGAGCATCCTCAAGCACATGATTTAAGTTCACTAAGAATTTTAGGTACTGTGGGGGAACCTATTAATCCAGAAGCATGGATGTGGTATCACGAAAATATCGGTGGTAAGAATTGTGCAATTGTGGATACATGGTGGCAAACGGAAACTGGCTCAATAATGATTTCACCGCTCCCAGGTGTGACAAGTACCAAACCTGGATCAGCTTGTGGACCACTGCCCGGTATCGAATCAATTGTGATTGATAATGATGGAAAAGAAGTAGGTAAGGGTGAAGGAGGCTTTTTAGCAGTAAAATCTCCATGGCCATCAATGCTTAGAACTGTTTATGGAGACGATAAAAGGTATTTGGATACTTATTGGTCACAACACGATGGTTTATATTTTGCAGGTGATGGTGCCAAATATGATGAAGAAGGCTATATATGGCTCTTAGGCCGTGTTGATGATGTAATGAATATATCTGGACATAGAATATCTACTGCTGAGGTTGAGAGTGCTTTAGTATCTCATCCAGCAGTAGCTGAAGCTGCAGTTATTGGCAGAAGTGATGAAATAACTGGAGAGGCTATTGCTGCATTTGTTTCATTAATAGGAACTGATGAAGGCAACGAAGATTTAATTGCTGATCTTAGGCAGCACGTAAGTGACAAAATTGGTCCAATTGCTAAACCAAAAAGTATTGTTATAACTGCTGATTTACCAAAAACTAGAAGTGGAAAAATCATGCGGAGGCTTTTAAAAGATATTTCAGAAGAAAGAAAGCTCGGAGATGTAACTACATTAGCTAACGCAGATATTGTATCTGAATTACAGACAAGAGCATCTGAATCTGACGATGAATGAAAGAATAGTTAAATGGGACTTAGTTCCAGGCTTAGTCTTAGAGTTAGTAAATTTAGATAAAGATGCTAGAAGAGATTTCTTTGTAAATTTACCAGTTGAAAATATTCCAATGGGTGCCTTAATGGACACTTCACAAGTTGAAGTTGATAATAACGGTCAGGTAACTTTTACACTAACGCCACAAGAGTTTCATTACAATCCCCTTGGAACTGTTCATGGGGGTTTAGCAGCTACAATGTTAGATTCTTGTAATAGTATTTCAGCTAACTGTCAGCTTGATAAGGGGTTTTTGACAATGACAACAGATATAAGGGTTAATTACTTTAGACCTATGACAGTTTCCACTGGTGAAGTTACTGCATCGGCAAAGATTGAAAAAATAGGAAGAAGAGTAATTTTTGTTACTGGTACTTTAAGTGACAAAGATGGAAAAATTTATGCAACCGCTAATTCAACAGAGCTTATTGTAGAATTTCCTCCAAAATAAATAATTATAATCTGTGCGGATGAGAGGACTCGAACCTCCACGAGCAAAGCTCACTAGATCCTAAATCTAGCGCGTCTACCAGTTCCGCCACATCCGCTAAAATGTCGCGTGGGTCGCCGGGGACTTGAACCCCGAACCTGCGGATTAAGAGTCCGTTGCTCTGCCAAATTGAGCTAGCGACCCCTTTTAAAGATTAACTTAGATTATGATAGTTAAGTATAAATTTTTTCTATTTATTCTTTTTATAAAACAGTTAATATAGAAAAATAATTAAGTTGCGGGCTGTGGCTCAGCTTGGCTAGAGCGCCTGCTTTGGGAGCAGGAGGTCGTGAGTTCGAATCTCACCAGCCCGACAGACCTGCGGGTGTAGCTTAATGGCAAAGCTCCAGCCTTCCAAGCTGGCTATGAGGGTTCGATTCCCTTCACCCGCTCACGAAGAGCTCTCGTAGCTCAAATGGATAGAGCAACAGACTTCTAATCTGTAGGTTATAGGTTCGAGTCCTATCGAGAGCGCTGTGGTGATCGTAGCTCAGTTCGGTTAGAGCGCCTGGTTGTGGTCCAGGAGGTCGCGGGTTCGAATCCCGTCGGTCACCCTTATATTTAATAGGAGATGAATGAAATATAAAGTTAAAAAAGTTGGTGATTTTGAAAACAACATTGAAATTGATATTGATTTTGAAGATCTTGATTCCAAAAAAGATGAGGCAATTTCAAAAATTAGTAAATCATTAAAAGTTAAAGGATTTAGACCAGGAAAAATCCCAAAAAATATTGTCATAAGAGAAGTAGGAGAAGACTATATACTTGAGGAATCTATGGATCTATATTTGCCTGAGCAAATATTCGAAATTTTGCAAAAAGAAGAATTAAATCCAGCAGTTAGGCCTGTGGTAAAAGATTTAAAAAAAGAAAAAAAATCCTACAAGGTAGATGTTTTAATCACACTTTGGCCTAAATTATCAAAACTTCCAAAACTAAATCAAACTGTAGAAGTAGAATCCATTACTCCAACAGAGGAAGAGATTTCAGATCAAATTGACAGAATAAAGCTACAGTTTGCTGACGTAACCAAAGTTGAAAGACCTTCAAAAACATCTGATTATTTATTAGTAAACATAGGTGGTACAGAAAATGGTAATGAGTTAGAAGAATTTTCTTATCAAGATTATTTGTATGAACTTGGAAGTAACTCACTAACACCCTCAATGGATTCAAAATTAGAAGGTGTGTCTACAGGGGCAATTATTAAATTTAATGATGATATACCCTCTATTGGAAAAAACAATGTCGAAATTACTGTCTTAGTAAAAGAAATCAAAGAAAAAGTTATGCCAGAATTGACTGACGAATGGGTTTCTTCAATGACTGAATTTGATAATATTGAAGAAATGAACGACGAGTTATTTAAAAATATTGAGATGGTTAAAAAAAGACAAATTGCTAATCAGTACCAAGGTTTATTGACAAGTAAATTGATAGAAGAATCAAAGTTAGAACTTCCTGAACAGTTAGTAATTGCTGAAATGGACAGCATATTGCAAAACTTTATGGCTGAATTGAACCAAAATAATATAAAAATTGAAGATTACTTACAAATAACTGGACTAACTGAAGAAACTCTTCAAGAAGACTTAAAAAATCAAGCAACTAGAAATTTATCAATGGTGGTTATTCTTGATAAAGTTGTTGAAGATCAAGAGCTTAAACTAGATGACAAAGAAATTAAATATATTGATGATCACATGTCAACTCATGATGAAGAAGGAAATGAAATTGAGGATGCAAGTCATAGGTTAAATTTAGAAGCAGAATCCCTAAGAAATAAGGCTATGCTACATATTTTGCAACAAGGAGTGTCTGTTGATAAGGATGGTGAAAAAGTATACCTACAAGACGTCTACAATCAAGAGGAAGAAGTAAGAGAGGAAGAATAATATGAAAGAATTACCTTCAAATTATGTTATCCCTACTGTTATAGAAAATACTAACAGGGGCGAGAGGGCCTTTGATATATACTCAAGGCTTTTAAAAGATAGAATTATATTTTTGGGAACACCAATTGATGATGGTGTAGCAAACTCCATAATGGCTCAGCTATTGCATTTAGAGTCAGAAGACCCAGATAAAGATATTTTTATGTATATCAATTCGCCAGGAGGATCAATCACTTCACTATTTACAATTTATGACACAATGAAGTACATAAAGCCAGATATTTCTACAGTGTGCATGGGGCTAGCAGCCTCTGCAGCTTCTGTTATTTTAGCTGGTGGTACATCTGGAAAAAGATATAGTTTGCCAAATGCAAGAATTATGCTCCACCAACCTTCTGGTGGTATGGAGGGGACTGTAGCTGATATGGAGAGAAATTTTGACTTGATTGTATCAATGAGAACTCAATTAAACGGTTTATTGGCCGATTTTACTGGTCAAGATGTTGAAAAAGTTGCAGAAGATACAGATAGAGATTTTTGGATGACCGCGCAAGAAGCTAAAGAATACGGTATAGTAGATGAGGTGCTAATTCAAAGGGAGTTAGCCGAAAAAAAATAACATAAAACAACAGGGTAGTTAAAAATGGCAAATAAAGACTCATCTCAAGCACTTAAGTGCAGTTTTTGTGGCAAGTCTCAAAAACAAGTAATTAAGTTAATCGCAGGTCCAGGTGTATATATATGCGATGAATGTATTGAACTTTGCGTTGAAATAATCGAAGAAGAAAAAGTCGAAAAATTAGAAACAAGTCCAGAAGAGTACCTACCTTTACCAAAAGAAATTAATCAATCTCTTAATGAATACATTATCGGCCAAGAAGACGCCAAAAAGACATTATCTGTTGCAGTTTATAATCATTACAAAAGAATTTATAAGGGTGATTTGCTAAATAATGAACTTGAAATCCAAAAATCAAATGTTCTACTTTTAGGTCCAACTGGTAGCGGTAAAACTTTATTGGCACAAACATTAGCAAAAACCCTAAACGTGCCTTTCGCAATCGCTGATGCAACTACTCTTACAGAGGCTGGTTACGTTGGCGAGGATGTCGAGAATATTTTGCTAACTTTAATACAGTCTGCTGATTATGAAATTCCTAGAGCCGAAAAGGGCATTATTTACATCGATGAAATAGATAAAATCACAAGAAAATCAGATAACCCATCAATAACAAGAGATGTTTCTGGAGAAGGAGTTCAGCAGGCATTACTTAAAATACTTGAAGGAACAACTGCTCAAGTGCCACCACAAGGTGGTAGAAAACATCCGCAACAAGAGTACTTGCAAATAGATACTACAAATATTTTATTTATTGTTGGGGGAGCTTTTGATGGACTAGATCAAATTATCAGTAAAAGACTTGGAGAGAATACAATTGGCTTTAATACAAACATTTCAGATTCGAAGGAATTTAACAAAGAGGAACTGTTTGCTTTTGTTGAACCAAAAGATTTAATTAAGTTTGGATTAATACCTGAATTTATTGGAAGACTACCAGTTACAACTAATGTTAATGAATTAAGTAAAGATGCTTTGATAGAGATATTAACCAAGCCTAAAAATGCTATTACAAAACAATTTAAGAAAATGTTTGAACTTGATGATATAGATCTTGTATTCACTGATGCATCTCTTGAGGCAATGGCTGATTTAGCACTAGAAAGAAAAACTGGTGCAAGAGGTCTACGTTCAATATTAGAGAAAATATTGTTAGATGAAATGTACGAATCGCCATCAAGAAAAGATATTTCTAAAATAATTATCGATAAAGAAAATGTTTTGGAAGATATTTCACCAAAAATGGTTTTGAAAGAGTCAAAAGACGACAAAACTGCATAAAATATAATATATGCAAGATGAAAAATACGATCCATTATCAATTGAAAAAAAATGGCAAAAGAATTGGGAACAAGGAAATAAATTTCAACCAAAAGATTCTGACAAAAATTTTTCTATAGTAATTCCACCTCCAAATGTAACTGGCTCGCTTCATATGGGTCATGCTTTAGAACATTCGATAATTGACGTTATAACAAGAATAAAAAGATTACAAGGCTTTCAAACTCTTTGGCTTCCTGGAACTGACCATGCTGGAATTATTACCCAACTTCTTGTTGAAAAAGAATTAGAGGAGAATGGAATTTCTAAGCACGATTTAGGAAGAGAAAACTTCTTATCAAAAGTATGGGAGTGGAAAGATAAATCAGGTGACAATATTACTAATCAAATGAAAACTTTAGGTATGAGCTGTGATTGGTCAAGAGAAAGATTCACAATGGATGAAGGACTCTCAGAAGCAGTAATAAATGTATTTGTATCGCTATATGAGAATGATTTAATTTACAAGGGTACTCGAATGGTTAATTGGGATACAAAATTAAAGTCAGCAGTTTCAGATTTGGAAGTAACATCTTCAAATGAATTAGGGAAGTTGTGGACAATTAACTATAAAGTTGGAGATTCATCTTTAGAAATAGCAACAACAAGACCAGAGACTTTACTGGGGGATACAGCCGTTGCTGTAAATCCTTCAGATGATCGATATAAAGATCTAATAGGCCAGACTGCAACTATACCAATCGTAAATAGAGAAGTAAAAATTATTGCTGATGACTATGTTGATGTTGAGTTTGGATCTGGTTGTGTAAAAATTACACCTGCTCATGATTTTAATGATTACGAGATCGGTAAAAGGCACAATCTAGAAATGATCAGGTGCTTAGATTTTGATGGAAAAATTGAAGATCATGAATTTATACCTCATGAATTAAGAGGACTTGATAGATTTGAGGCTCGTGAAAAGATAATAGATATGCTTAAAAATCAAAATTTACTTAAAGGAGTAAAAGATCATCAAATTCAAATTCCAAAAGGTGATAGGTCAAAAACAATACTTGAACCAATGGTTTCTGAACAATGGTTTGTGAAAACTGACGAGGTTGCAAAAAAAGCAATAAAAGTTGTTGAGGATGATGAAATTAGGTTTATACCAAAAAATTGGGAAAAAACTTATTTTGAATGGATGTACAATATTCAGGACTGGTGCATATCTAGGCAGCAGTGGTGGGGCCATAGGATTCCAGCTTGGTATGATGCTGAGCAAAATCATTATGTTGGTACAAGTGAGGTTAATGTAAGAGAGAAATATGGCCTTAAAGATAGTATTAAATTAACGCAAGATGAAGATGTATTAGATACCTGGTTTTCATCAGCGCTTTGGCCATTCAGTACTTTAGGCTGGCCAGAAGACACAGAAGATTTAAATAGCTACTATCCTACAACCTTACTTGTGACTGGTTTTGATATTATATTTTTCTGGGTTGCAAGAATGATTATGATGGGTTTATACACAATGGAAAGTATTCCATTTAAAGATATTCTTATCCATGGTTTAGTTAGAGATTCACAAGGCAGGAAAATGTCAAAAAGCCTTGGCAATACAATGGACCCCTTAGAATTATCTGAAAAACATGGCGCAGATGCTTTGAGATTCTCCCTAATAGAAAAAGCAAATCCAGGACAAGATGTACCGTTTGATGAAGAGTGGACAGTGTCTGCAAAAAAATTTGGTAACAAAATTTGGAATGCAGCAAAATTTGTACATTTATATACTGATGAATCTACACCATCAGAAATAAGCAGTGTATCTTTGATTGAAAATAAATGGATCATTTCAAGGTTTAATGACACTCTAGAAGAATTTAATGAGCTTTTTGAAAAGTATAAAATTTCTGATGCCTATAAGTTATTGTATAATTTCTTATGGTCAGAGTTATTTGATTGGTATTTTGAATTTTCGAAAAACTTGTTTAATGACGAAGATAATAAAAATGAAACTCAAATAGTATTAAAATCTATATTTTTAGAATCATTGAAATTATTGAACCCTGCAATGCCTCATATAACTGAAGAGATATGGTCATCGTTTAACAAAGATTATATAATTGAAAATACATGGCCTTCAACATTTCATGAAGAATCAGGTGATATTTTTGAAATAGAAAATTTAAAAGAAATCATAACAAAAATTAGAAACTTTAAATCAACTTATAATCTGAAAAACTCTTTAGCCATTGATTTATACTCATTTAGTACTTATCCGGATTGGTTTGTCAATCAGCTTGAGAAAACTGCAAATGTCAATATATCTGTTATCGAAAGCAGCTTAGAAGAAGGAGTTGTTCTCTCTTTCCAATCAAATGATTTTGTATTAAGCCTATTGGCTAATAATTATATTGATGTTGAAAGTGAAATAAAAAGACTCAAAAAGAAAAAATCGGAATTGAATAAATCATTAGAAATTTCTAATAATAGGTTGACTAATGAAAAATTTCTTCAAAATGCAAAACAAGAATTAATTGATCAAGAAAAACAAAACTTACAAAATCTAAGTAGTCAGATTGAATCAATAAATTCAACATTAAATTCTCTTAATAATTGAAGGAATTAGAAGAATATTTAAATTCTAAAATTGGTTTAACCAACAACAAGAATCTTCATGTACTTGATAGATTCTTTACTGATTCTCAGCTTAATAATTTAATGAACAAAACAATTTCCATTGTTGGAACCAATGGCAAAACATCAACAGCTAATTTTGTATACCAACTTCTTAGTAATGATATTTTAAATGTTTTAATGTTTACTTCGCCTCATCTTGTAAATTTTTCAGAGCGAATACAATCTAATACTGAAATTAATTTTGATTATCTCACAAAAATTGTTCAAGACTTTGAGAGCGAGAATAATATAACTTTAGGGTATTTTGAGACACTTTTTCTGATCGCTTGTAAAGCTTTTTTAGATAATGAAATGGATTATTTCATTTGCGAGGCTGGTATTGGTGGCATTCTAGATACTACATCTGTTATTCAAAGTAAAAATGTTGTCCTGACAAATATTGGAAGAGATCATCAAGAACTACTTGGTGACACAGCTCTTAAAGTATTAAAACAAAAGATATTTGTATCAAATAATATCGATAATTTATTTGTTGGTGATCTAAGTGATGAATTAGTTAAAGTAATAGAAAATAGTTATAAACATTGTAAATCAAAGTTCTTCTTAAAAGATTTTGTTGACAGTGAATCTAAAAAATTAAAAAATTTAACAGCAAATCAAGTAAATTATGTACTTGCCTCGATTACCGTAAAATCAATACTGAATCTAAAGAATAAGGAAATTTCCTATGATTTTGTCAATACTTTAGTTGAAGGTAGATTTGAAATTATTAATCGAAATCCTTTAAAAATTTTAGATGGTGCACACAATATCGATGGGT
>CACOLU010000006.1 GCA_902628045.1 uncultured Candidatus Actinomarina sp.
TTTGTTCTCCGGTAGCAGGTTTGGAAATTGGGACAATTGAACAATATTTAAAAAATCCAATACTGAGAATTATGCCTAATTTGCTAATTCGAGATAACAGTGGATTTATTCCTTTTTCATCAAATTATGAAGAAGACTACCTTTCCTTTATTAAAAATATTCTTAACAAACTCGGCACAGTTAAAGAATTTGATGAATCAATGTTTCCCATAATTACCGCTATATCGGGTAGTGGGCCTGCCTGGTTCTACGAACTTTCCAAACAAATTGTTAACTCTGGTTTCGAACTCGGATTAAGTGAGGAAGAATCAGAAATGATTATAAAAAACCTTGTAAATGCACTTCCTTCACTTTTAAATGATGACGAAACGTTTAATGATTTAATTAATAAAGTAAAGTCACCTGGGGGAACAACTGAGGCTGGACTTAATTCACTTGATAATAATTCATTTGATAAAGTTATTTTCGAAGCGATGCAGAAAGCTACGCAAAGATCTATTGAAATTTCTAAAGAATTAAGTAATGAATAAATTTTTAAATAAATATAAAGCTAATGATTATGTTTTATTATTTTCTGCTGGTGCTTCTGTAGGTACTCTTTTTTTATGGGCAGCAAGTTACATATTTCCTGAAGGTGAAATAGTTGGAGGAAGAAGAGTTTTTGAAAACATTCCAAAAGTACTTCAGTATATTTTCTATGTACTTAGCGCTGCAACTATTTATATTTCTGGCTATTTATTTTCCCTACGAGTAAAAAATTGGACTAGAGGCAAAGAAGAAAAAAGGGATGTAAAACTATCACAAAGGATGCTCAGTCTTTTTGATGGAATTACAATGAGGACGGTTCTTCGATTCAAAGCAGCAGGGTTAATGCATTCATTAATCTATATTGGCTTCCTTGGTTTATTTGCAGGTACAATAACTTTAGAAATTCACCATCTCATGCCTCCTCCTTTAAAGTTTTTGCAAGGCACAACTTATATTGTTTATTCGTTCACACTTGAGTTAGCAACTATAGCCTATTTAACTGGTCTTTTTTGGGCTTTAGCAAGACGTTTAATTGGAACTGAGTACAGAATAAAAACGAAAACTTCAATGGATGATTATTTGACACTATCTTTACTAATTTTTATTGGAATATCTGGAATTACAACTGAAGCGGGCAGAATCGCATTAGAAAATTTTCCTGATTATGAAAGATGGTCATTTATTGGATATATTGTTGCGGATTTTTTAAATCTTACAGATCCTGGGCTTTTTCATAGAATCTCATGGGTTTTGCATGTGGTTTCGTTTTTCGTATTCTTAATAGCTATTCCATTATCAAAACTCAGACACATTTTTACTTCACCAATGAATATGTTCATGTCTCCTAAAGAAAGACCCAAAGGTGCAATGAAATTTATTGGCAATCTTCTTGAAGCAGAAGATATTGATAATGTAGGTACAGAAGTCATAGATCACTTTACATGGAAACAATTAATGGATTTGGATGCATGTACTGTTTGCGGGAGGTGTACATCTGTGTGTCCTGCAAACCAAACAGGTAAGTCTTTAGACCCAAGAGAAATCATATTAAAAGTTGGGCAGGTAATGTCTGAGTCAGGTCAACCTGCAGTGCCTGCAACCGTTTCTACACCAGGTCCATTGCGTATAAATTCTGATAATGTTTTTGAAAGGGTCACTTCTGAAGAACTCTGGGCCTGTACTTCTTGTAAGGCCTGTGATGAGATTTGTCCAGTTAATATAGAAATTTTAGACAAAATACTTGATATGAGAAGACACCTTGCTTTGATGGAATCAGACTTTCCTGCAGAGTTAGGTAAAGCATATGTCGCAATGGAGAATTCATCAAACCCATGGGGAGCCTCTCAAAATGACAGATTAAAGTGGACTGAAGATCTTGACTTTGATGTTCCTTTAATAGATGAAAGTAATCATGAAGAATATGACTATTTGTATTGGATTGGTTGTGCGGGAGCTTTTGATGATAGAAATGTACCTGTTACAAAAGCTGTAGCAACTTTATTAAAAAGAGCCGGAGTCTCTTTTGCTGTTCTTGGACCAAAAGAGGTTTGTACAGGAGATTCTGCAAGACGAACAGGAAATGAATTTGTTTTTCAACAACTTGCTATTCAAAATATTGAAAATATGAATAATCTTAAAGTTGAAAAAATTATTACTCAGTGTCCACACTGCTTTAATACTATAGCAAATGAGTATCCGCAACTTGGAGGAAACTATCAAGTAATTCATCACAGTCAGCTTTTAACAGAGTTAGTTCAATCCGGAAAAATTGAAGTAGGAACTAGTGATAAGCCTTATAAAATTACATATCATGATTCATGTTATCTAGGCAGACATAATGACATTTATACTGCACCACGTGAGATTGTAGGTTCTATAGGTGGAATCGAGATTAGAGAAATGAAAAGACAGGGAACCAAGAGCTTTTGTTGTGGTGCAGGTGGTGGAAGAATGTGGATGGAGGAATCTACAGGTAAAAAAGTAAATATTGAGCGTTCACAAGAAGCTATTGATACTGGAGCTGACGAAGTTGCTGTTGCGTGTCCTTTTTGCTACATAATGATGGATGATGGTGTAAAAGAATTAGGCTATGGAGACAATGTTAAAGTACGAGATGTGTCGCTCATATTGTTAGATAATCTTAAAAAGGATTAAGAGTTATCTCCCATAAAAAATTTCTGAATATTTCCATCAGACTTGTTAATACTGTAAATAACATATAAAGCAATTGTGAAGCTTCCTAAAGTCATGACAAAAAATGTCCAAACTAAAGCTGGCAAAATATTTTCTTTGTAGAAAATCCAAAGACTAAATAAAACAAATCCAGAGTAAAGATCAACTAATGAAACAACACCCCAAGGTAAGTCAGGAATTGGTGAATCAAAAATTGTGACTTCTCCCTGTGCCCAAATTATCACTCCAGCCATAGAAAGAGTTATAAAGTAGGATATAAATTTTGTTATAGTCATAAAATAGATTTTAAATAAGGAAAAATTTAAATGAGTGAAAGACAAATATTCTCAAAAATTTTACGTCTTGATAAATATATATATAATGACCTCCTTAATCTAAACGGTGCACTGCAAAAGGGAATTGCAATTTATTTAGCTGTCGCAACCTTAACTACTTTAAGCGCGTTTAGATTTTTTAATGGAATGATTGAATTTCTTGAGAGCAATCTTGTTCTTTTTCAAGGTGAAATGTCTGAAGAAGAGTTCCAGATGCTTAGGTCTCTGATCGATGAACTATCTGTTATTTTTATTCAGCAAGATTCGACTACATCAGTATTGATTTCATCAATTGTATCAACCAGTGTTACGACAGTAGTCGGACTTGTAATTTGTTTTTTGATTCTTAAATTTCTTTTAAGAAAAGATCCAAAACCAACTGATCTACTTATAATTTCATTCTTTTCAAGTGTTCCAGGATTACTTGTATTTCCAGTGCTGTTTATACAAGACCCACTTGTACAAGCATTATTAGTTTTTATAACTTCGATCTACGCACTAATTGCATTTGGCTCTGGTATAAAGCAGGTTTACTTATTAAGAAATATTGAAGTTGTCCTTGTTGTTATTGCACTAACATTCGGTGGTTCAATTTTAGGATCAGCATAGTTTTGAATGCTGCAGTAATTTTAGCCGCAGGTAGCTCAAGTAGAATGGGATTTCCTAAACAATTAGCTGAAGTTAAGGACAAGCCATTACTCCAAGCAATAATTGATAAAGTTAATATTAATTTTGATAACTCTTCTGTCGTGCTGGGGTCTGAAAATGAAATAATTTCTGAAAAAATAGATTTTAAAAATTCAAATATCTTAATTAATGAAAATTGGTCGGAGGGGATCACATCTTCAATTAGGACAGCTCTATTTTTCTATCAAAATCAAAAAGAGATTAAGAATATAATTTTTTTCCTCGGGGATCAACCAGAAGTTGAAGTTAAAGTTATAGACGGTCTCAACAATGATGACCATGATGGCAGTAAGGTTTTGGTTCCTCAATATAGATACAAACTAGGATTTCCAATTTTAATTCCGAGAATATTTTGGACGAAATTAGAATTAATAACTGAAGACGATGAAATTGATGAAGAAAAATCAGTTTTTCAAGATTTTGATTTAGTTGATTTTCTTATCTCGTCAGAAATTGAAATTAAAAAACTTAATTTCAATTTTTTAGAACCTATTGATTATGACGAAGAAAAAGATTTTTGAGAGTGGGAAAAACTCTTAAAAAAAATCGTTTCTTTATGTAATTTATTTTGTAAAATTTAAAACATGAATTCAATTGACTCTATAAATGGTATGACACATACCGAAGCAACAAAACTAAGAAGAGCTAGAGTCAGAACAACAACAACTTTTTTACAAATCGCTTCTTCCAGGTCAGGTAGAGCCCTCTTAACAAAAGAAACAGGAATTAGTTCACCTAAATTATTGCACTGGGCTAGACGTGCTGAATTAATGAAAATTAAAAACCTAGGGAGAGACTATGCAGACTTACTTGAAGCCGCTGGAGTTGAAAGTGTGTCTGAATTAAAGAGAAGAAATCCGGAATCACTTCATGAGGTAATGGCAAAAATTAACTCAAAAAGAAATATAGTAGACAGAATGCCCTCCCTAAAGAGAGTTACTAATTGGATCGAAGACTCTAAAGATATAGAAATTAAGGTTTCTTCATAACCAAGTTTCCCATCTATCATTAAATTGTGAATAAAAAAACAATTCGAATAGCTGGTGCCCAAAAGTCATTTCCTGTCGGGGCCATACAGAAAAATAAGCAAACTATTTTAGATTGTTTTGAAGCAGCGGAAGAAAAAGAAGCAGATATCTTAATTTTCCCCGAATTAGCACTTACAGGATATCCACCTGAAGACTTACTTTTAAGAGAAAGTTTTGTTGGAAAAAACTTTGCTGTTTTAGAAGAATTAGCTGAATTTTCTAGCTCAACAAGTGGTGTTGTTGGTTTTGTTGACAGAAACTTGGATGATAACCATACAGATAAACAAAAAAGAGACATTGCTAATGCGGCAGCAATAATTCAGAACGGGGATGTAAAAGGAATCTATCACAAGTGTTACCTTCCAAACTACTCAGTATTTGATGAAGCTAGGTATTTTGCCAAAGGAAATAATCCAGGAAATGTATTTTGGTATGAAGATGTTGGGATTGGGATAAGTATTTGCGAAGACATTTGGATTGAAGATGGACCTTCATTACAACAAGTAGAGAATGGTGCATCTTTAATAATTAACATAAACGCTTCTCCCTATGATCAAAATAAAACCGACTTGAGAAAAGAGCTCGTTGTCAACCAGGCTAAAAAATTAGGCGTGCCAATTATTTACTTAAACATGGTTGGCGGTCAAGACGAATTAGTTTTTGATGGAGGTTCATTTGTTGTAGATGGTGAAGGTGAAATACTTTATCAAGCTCAACAGTTTAAAGAGGAGTTGTTCTATCTTGATCTAGATTTGGAAGTGAAAGAGCATCCCAAAGGGTCAATACTGGAGATTAGACACAAAGCATCTGAGCTAGATTCTCCACAATCTGTTCAACTTTTATCAAAAAATGAATCTCTGTACTCAGCATTAAAATTAGGGTTGTTCGATTACGTTAGTAAAAATAATTTTGAAAAAGTTCTAGTAGGACTTTCTGGAGGAATAGACTCTGCATTGACGGTAACTATTGCCGTTGATGCTCTTGGTTCCGATAATGTTGTAGGTGTAGCGTTGCCCTCTAAATACAACACAGAGGAGTCTCTTGTCGATGCAAGGTTACTTGCAGAAAATCTTGATATAGAATTTAAAGTTATAGAAATTGAAGAAATAGTAAATATTTTTAGGAATACATTAAAAGAAAGTGTTAACGATGAACTTGGGCAAACAACAGATGAAAATATCCAATCACGCGTAAGGGGTAATATTTTGATGGCTTTATCCAACCAAACTGGAGCTATGGTTGTTTCTACAGGTAATAAGTCTGAAATGGCTGTAGGTTATTCAACTCTTTACGGTGATTTAGCAGGAGGTTTTGCATTATTGAAAGATTTATATAAAACTGAAGTTTATAACTTAGCAAATTTCAGAAATTCAGTTTCAAGCGTAATTCCTCAAAATACAATCAATAAAGAACCAAGTGCAGAATTAAGACCAGATCAATTTGATAAGGATTCTTTGCCAGAGTACGAACTTCTTGATGAAATTTTACGTATGTATATTGAAGAAGATAGTTCTTCAGAAAAGATTATTGCTAAGGGAATTGATGAGAACATTGTATATGATGTTTTGTCCAAAGTCGATAGAAACGAATACAAGAGAAAACAAGTTGCACCAGGAGTAAAATTAACAGAAAAAGCATTTGGCAAAGACAGAAGAATGCCAATTACAAATACCTATATTCGAGAAAGAGGATAATCGTTTTGTATTTGATCAATGATTTGGAAGTTACAAAAGATGAATTTACTTTGCCTGTTGAAAATTTAGCAGTATGGAGAGGAGATGGGGTCTTTGAAGCTTTGAAGATTCATGACCACTATCCTTTTGGGTTAGAGAAACATATAGACAGGTTAAAACAGTCTTGCAAAAAACAACTATTTGAAAATGTAGACTTTAATTTGGTCAAAAACAATATTTTAAAAATAGCATCAAAACATAAAAGTGGATATGTGAGAGTTTTAATCTTGAGAAATGAGTCAGATGACGATTTTACAATTTATTCTTTTTATCAACCATTATTGAACTTACCCGAAGAATTTACATTGCAATCTCAACCCGCACCATGGCATGCTGGTGGAGATTATGAAGTTGATAGTAAAAATATAGTTGGTTCAAAATCTACTTCGTATGCTTATAACATAAAGCAAACCAGAGAAGCAGTTAGAGATGGTTTTACAGATGCCTTGCTCATCAATAATAAGGGCATAGTTTTAGAAGGCCCAACTTTTTGTGTTGGCTGGATTCAGGATGAAGTTGTTTATGTACCAGATCTTGATTTGGGAATTTTAGATTCAATAACTCGACAGTATTTATTGAAGTTTGGTGAGGAAGACAAAATTCAAGTATCTGTTTCTAGAGTGACAATAGATGAACTGTATAAAGTTGATACAGTTTTTGTAATGTCTACAGCTAAACACGGAGTATTTGTCTCAAAGATTGATAACCAGTTGTTTGAGCAGGCACCTTTGTTAAACACTTTACAAGATTTATTTGCGAAAGAAGTACTTAAGGAAAAGCAAGAAAGTTAAAGGGGGGTAAAGTGAGACTCACAGAGTATTCTCATGGCTCAGGTTGAGCATGTAAACTCTCCCAAGGAGAGCTTGCTCAAGTTCTGAAGCAATCAAAACAAAATAATTCAAACAATTCTGAAGTCTTAGTTGGGTTAGAAAATCCAGATGATGGTGCAGTTATTGATCTAGGAAACAATATGAAAATTGTACAAACAGTTGATTTTTTTACCCCTATACTAGATGACCCTTATGACTGGGGCAGGGTTGCCGCAACAAATGCATTATCTGATATTTATGCAATGGGAGGTGTGCCTATATCATCTTTACAGTTAGTTAGTTGGCCAAGAGAAGATATAGGTTTTGACGTTTTATCAGATGTTATTAAGGGAGGTGCAGATGTAATGAAATCTGCAAGTTGCAATATTGTTGGAGGGCACAGTATTGATGACAAAGAACCAAAATATGGTTTTGCTGTAACAGGTATCGTTAATGAAACAATCTATACAAAAACGAATATTAAAAATGGAGATAAACTCTTTCTAACCAAGCCTCTCGGTTCTGGAATTATTGCAACTGCAATAAAAAAAGGTGTCGCTGATAAAGAAGCAATAAATCAGGTAACAAATGTAATGACAACATTAAATGATGCAGGCCTTGAAGTCGCAAATCACCTCAATGCAAATGCAATTACAGACGTTACTGGTTTTGGACTTCTTGGCCACCTCAGTGAGATGTTGACTGATGAAAAATTATCAGCAAATTTGATATTCGATAAAGTTCCAATCATTGAGTTTGCAAAAGATTATTTTCATAAAGGCATATATCCATCAGGAAGCCAGAGAAATTTTGATTCAGTAAAAGATTTTACCTCATACGAGGTTCAAGACGAGGCACTTTTATTAGCAGATGCTCAAACTAGTGGAGGATTATTAATTTCTGCACCTGCTGAAACAGATATAGATTTGATAGAAATTGAAAAAATATATGGGGTTTCTATAAAAGAAATTGGAAATATAACTGATAGATATAATCAAAAAATAAATATTATTAGTAGTTGATGATTAAAACACTAACTAAAATTTTTGCTTTTACTGCAGTAACAAAAAGCCTACTTGAGACCAAAAAGAGTCAATCTGAAGGAATTACACAAATTCACCCAAGTAAAATTCCAGGCAGGACTGTATTCATAAGAGAAAAAGAATACTTTATCAGAGAAAATATTGTAGACGGCACAACCCCCATAGTATTTCTCCACAGTTGGGGGTCAGATTCCTTAGGAAGCTGGTTTAAAATATTGCCTAAAATTAAAAATGAAACTTCTTTTGTTGCTATAGATATGCGTAATCATGGAAAGTCTGATGCTAGTTGGGACAGGTGGGACGTAGATGAAAATGCCGATGTTGTCATCAGTATTCTAAAAGAGCTCGGTATTTCAACTTGCAATATTGTTGGTTGGTCAATGGGAAGTGCAGTTGCAATGTCAATTGCTAAAAAAAATAAGCCATTAGTAAGTAAATTAGTTTTAATTACACCTTTTAGCTGGCTTGGCGGTGCTGTGTATAGCGATAAAGTAGCATTTAAAATATTTGTCAGTTTTGTAAGAATAAGAGAAAGGTTATTCCCAAATTTGAATCCAAAATCTAAGTTTTCATTTTTAAAAAAATCAAATTCTATTAACGATGAATATACAGAGTGGGCTTGGAATAATCTGCATAAGTCAAAAGATGACTTCATTTACGCAGACGGAGGAAGATTTGTTGTTCCTTATGATGCAAGGTCATGGATTCAGGAAATTGAAGCTGAGACCCTCGTCATTACTGGTGGAAAAGATAAACTTGTACCAGAAGAAACTTCAAATGATGTTGTCAAGAGATTAAACGAAGTAAAAGTGAAAACTTTTCCTGATGCTGGTCACTCAGTTCCATGGACACATGAAGAAGATCTATTAACAGAACTTAGAGAATTTTTTAGTTTATGAAAAAAAATGTACTATTTTTCTCACCAACTTATTATGAATTACCTTTAAATGAAAACATAAAAAAAAAGTACGATTATTTAAGTGAAGTTGCAAATGTTACAGTTCTTGCTTTCTCAAGCCAAAAAAAAATACACACTGAATCAAAAACAACTTTTTATTTTAATAAAAAAAACAAATCAAGAATTTTTAACTATTTGAAAATATTTTTTGTGTCTTATTTTCAAATGTTCAAATTAATCTCTCAACATGAAATAGAAATCGTTACATTTCAAGATCCAGTAACTAGTTTTTTGGGCGTTTATAAAATTAAAAAAAAGCACAAAGATGTAAAAATAGTCATCGAATCACACGGAGATTTTATAAATACTTTGGAGCTGGAAAAAAATCTAACATTTCCAAATTTATATAAAAATTTATTTTCGAAGATGGCATCTTACACAATAAATTGTGCTGATATGTTGAGGGCGGTTTCTTCTTCTACTGAGAAACAAGCACTGTCTTTTGATCCATCCAAGCGTGTTGTAAGATTTCCAGCATGGATTGATTTTGAAATTTTCAGCAATGTTGAGCCGCAAAGAGATAATAAAGGAAAATTTAAAATACTTTTTATCGGAAGTGTAACTGATAGAAAAAAACCTCATATGATTATTGATGCCTTACCTGAATTAATAAATGATGAGGTTGAATTAAATATAGTTGGACCTACACCTAATCAAAATTATTTAGAAAGTCTCCAGGAAAAAATAAAATCTCAAAATGTTGAAGATAGAGTTTTTATTCACGGAAATAAAAACAGAGATGAAGTAAAAAAGTTTTATTCTGAAAATAACTTAATGATTCTTCCTTCGGTATCAGAAGGTCTAGCAAGAGTAATATTTGAGTCCCAAGTAACATCATGCCCAGTACTTGTAACAGATGCTCCAGGAATGCAAGACATAGTTATAGATGGACAAACTGGTTATGTATTTGAGAGTAATAATTTAGATTCAATGATTAAAAAAATAAATCATGTAATTCAAAATTATAACGAGGCAACTTCTGTTGGGATAAATGCAAAAGAATTTATTTTATCTAATTATTCCTCTGATAATTTTAAATTTAGTTTTCAAAAAATCTTCGACACTGTATAACTAAATACTTATACAACAAAAACTGTCTTGCCATATTGCTATTCTTAAATTATGGAAAATATAATTTATGGATTAATAGTCATTCTTTTACTTGCCAATCTTTATTTTGTAACAAGAAAAGAAGTTGAAGAAGACAATAAAGATGACGAGTATTTAATTAAAGGAATTGTAAGTGAAATAATTGAAAATGAAGAATCTCAAATATATAAATTACTCAATAGATCCGATCAGACAGTAAAAGATTTTTTGGAGAAGACTGGTGAAATTAAGTCTTCTATAACTGGAGTGGATCAGCAAACTAGAAATTTGATATCTGTATTAAATAACAATCAAAGTAGAGGACAGTGGGCGGAGTTTCAGGTCGAAGACCTACTAGAAATCATGGAGTACAAAGATGGAATTCATTATCAAACGCAAAAAAGAATGTCTAGTGGCACGATTCCTGACTTTACTTTTTATCTTCCCGAAAATAAAACCATTAATATGGATTCTAAATTTCCGCTAACCAACTACATGGAAATAGCCAAGCTAAATAGAGATCTCGAAGACGAAACTCTTAATGAGTTAGCAAGAAGAGAAATAACTGAATCCATTAAAAATAAGAATAAGGAGTTTTTAGACAAAGCAATCAAAACCAAAATTGATGATACATCTTCAAGAGAAGGGTACATATCTGCTGAGGAGGGTACTGTTGATTTTGTTTTAATGTACATACCGCTCGAAAATTTGTATCATTTTTTATTAACTTCGGAAATTGGCGCAAACAGAACACCTGTTATTCAATATGCATTCTCTAAAAAAGTAATACTAGTTAGTCCTCAGACACTAATGGCTTATCTTGAGACTATAAGGCACTCAATGAAATTATTTAGTTTACAAACTGATACGAAAAATATTTTAGCAACACACGAAAAAATAAAAGTTGAAATCAGAAAGTTTATTGAATCTTTTGACGATGTAACTAAAAGATTAGATCAAACTGTAAAATCTTTTGAGGCATTAAAAATTACTAGAGTAAATAAGCTTGAGAAATCATTCGAAGAATTAGATAGTGTAAACAGAGAGTTAGAGGATTAGTAATTATTGGCTAGTCTTGTGACAACCATTATGCATTTATCATCTATAAAATTTTTACTGTTTGATTCTAGATACGAAGAAATTTCTTCACTCTCTGCACCTGGTTGATACCAGAAATTATCATAATCTGATTCAACCAGATCTTTAGTTAATTCAAATCCAACATTGGGTGGCACTACAAAATTTATTATTGATGGCTTTTCACTAAGTTCAGAAACATTGCTGTAAGATTTTAAACCAGCAATAATATTTTCTTTAGGGTTGATTGGAACTACATTATGACCTTTTGATATTAAATCTAATAAAATCTTGTTTCCGTATTTATTTTTATCATTACTTGCTCCTATGAGAGCAATTAAGTTATTTTTATTTTTTAAGCAATCAATCAATTAAAAGTTTTCAGCCTTCATTGCATATAGGTCGTCTTTACCTGCAGTTACAGAAGCTGCATATCCTGAAGCTAGAGGTAATAGTTGCTCAATGTAAAATTTTGATAATGTTATTTTGTCTTTGTAGAAATCATCACCAGTTTCTTTAAACTTTTTATTTGCAAGAATTGCAGCTTTACCCATGTAATAACCACCTAAAACTTGACCAAACATTTTTAGGTATGGTGTGGCGCCTGCGCTTGCATCAACTAGCTCACCTTCAAGCATTCTAGACCCAAGCCATAAAGTTATTTCAGATAGTGTGTTTACTTCTTTTTCAAGCTTTTTAGCCATTGATACAATTTCTTCATTATCTTGCTTCATTTCATCAATAACTTTATTTACATCTGTCAACAGTCTTTGCATTGCTTGACCATTATCAAGAGGTAACTTTCTAAACATTAAATCTAACGCCTGAATTCCATTTGTTCCTTCATAGATTGGAGCTATTCTTGCATCACGTAAGTACTGAGCTACACCTGTTTCTTCAACATAACCCATGCCACCGTAGACTTGGATTGCAATATTAGATAATTCAACTCCAAGATCAGATATCCAAGCTTTGGTTATAGGAGTTAATATTCCACATCGCTCTTCTCCAAATGCTTTCATTTCTTCATCTTCAGCAAAATATTCAACATCCAACATTAATTGATTGTCATACATTAGATATCTCATCGCATCGACATATGCTTTAATAGTCATTAGCATTCTTCTAACATCTGCATGGTCGATGATTGTTGAATTTTTTGCATCTTCTTTAGACATTCCTACAGGCCTTCCCTGCACTCTATCTCTTGCATATTGAGCAGCACCTTGTAGCGAGCCTGATGCACAAGCCAAACCTTGTCCACCTACCCATACACGAGCTTCATTCATCATCGTAAACATATAATTTAGTCCACGGTTCTCTTCTCCAACTAAATAACCAACAGCGCCGTCGTACTCCATTACACAAGTTGGACTTGCATGAATTCCGAGTTTTTCTTCTATTGAAATACAGCTAACATTATTTGATTCACCAACAGAGCCGTCATCGTTAATGATATTTTTGGGCACTATAAACATAGATATTCCTTTTGTACCTTCTGGTGATCCTGGAACTTTTGCTAAAACGAGGTGAATTATATTTTCAGTCATATTGTGTTCACCAAATGTAATCCAAACTTTTGTTCCTGTAATTTTATATGTTCCATCTTCCTGCGGTTCTGCTTTTGTTGTAATTGTTCCAAGATCTGAACCAGATTGAGGTTCGCTTAAGTTCATTGTTCCAGTCCATTCGCCGGAAACAAGTTTCGGTAAAAATTTATCTTTTTGTTCTTGGCTTCCATGAAAATTTATTGCAGAAATCGCTCCGGCACTTAAACCGGGTGCAAGACCAAAAGCTAAATTGGCTGTGCTTAGTATTTCTAAAGTTCCACCCGATAGAGTTATCGGCATTCCTCCTCCTCCAATTTCAGAGGGTAAAGATATTGATGCCCATCCTGCTTCAGCAAACTTTTTGTAAGCATCAACAAACTCTTCAGGCATTGTTACAACACCATCTTCAATTGTTGCACCTTGTTGATCTCCTATGGCATTAATTGGAGCAAGAACTTCCTCAGAAAATTTTGCACACTCTTCCATAGTCGGAACAACAATGTCTTCAGAGAAATCACTAAATGCTGAAATTTTGTTTAATACGTTGTAGGAATCTATAACTTCATAACCGAAGACAATATCTTTAACTGGAGCTTTGTACGGTACCGCCATAGATAACTATATTACTATCTTTTTTTGAAAAGTATAAATTGCTATCGAGGGTTTACGTCTACAAGCTCTGCTATTTCATCAATTTTTTCAATTGTGGGCTTTTCATTTGTGCCAGCTACTATAGCTCCTGCCGCACATGCTTTTTTAATATTAGTTATTAAATCATTGATGCCAAATGCCGCAATATATGCTGCGGTTGCATCACCGGCGCCATTTGAATTAATAGTTTTAAAATCAGGAGGAACTATCTCAATAGTTCCATCTAAACTCATTAGTCTTGCAGGTAAGTTAGAAGAAGTTAATAAAATGTACTTTACAATTTTTGAATCAATTAAGTTATTGGCTTCATCAACACCTATCTCATCTTTACTGACAATTAAAAAATCTAAGTTGTATTCAATTGGATGTTCGTATCCTGTTTGACATACAAATAAATTGCTCTTTTTTTTAACAGAGCTAATCTCATTTTTTATAAATCTAATAGAGTATCTGTCTAAAATTAAAGAATCAAAATCATCTAAATTTTTTAAATTAGACCATTCCAAATTTTGATATCCTGAAGAAACAATTGTTCTTTCGCCTGAAGAATCTACAAAAATTGAACATGTTGGAGTCGTTAGTTCATTAATGATTAAATTTTCATAATTTATGTTATTTTTTTTCATGTGTTCAACGAGATATTTTCCCATAGGATCATTGCCAATACTGTTACCTCTTACATGAACAGATTTATTCCAACTAGATATTAACTCCGAGCAATTTATTGCAGTCCCCCCTGCTCTTATAATTGATTTTGAACTTCGAATATCGTCACCTTTATTTGGCAATTCATCAACAAAGTAAATTAAGTCTGGATTTAAAGTCCCAAAGCAAAGAACATTTTTAAAAGTCATGAATTAATAAATTTTTAAATTATACAAGTCCGCTAATTACTGCACCTGCAACTAAAATTGCGATATAACTAAACAAACCCCCAACTATTGCTGCAAGTTTCATGCTACGAGAGATTGCACTAGGCCCAGCAAGATGATATACCAAAACACCAAAAAATGGCACAAGGTAAACAACACCTAACCAAACATACTTCATACTCCCATTAACTCTCTGGTTAGAGTCAATATCTTTTATTGCTAAAGCAGCCCAAGCAGCATACAACACAAACGGCATTAAATATCCGTAAAGTTGGAATAATAACTGCCATATTGTAGGGCTTGAAATAGGCACTCCGCTCATAATTATCTCCTTTTCAGAATTGTAGTAATTTTCTAAATCCTCATTAAGCAAGTTTGTTGGTACCTTAATTGAGTCTAAATCAGGCACGTAAAATAAATCTATTGCAGGTGATGGTTTGTTAATATTTGTAAACTGCATATTTTCTTGTTCTTTTGGCCATGGATATTCTTTATATTTATCTTTGTCAAGATCGGTTGTTTGTGCGTCTGCAAAAAACCCAGCAAGCATCATTAAGCCAGAAGGGTCACCCTGTAATGGAAACCTTGAAATCAAGTTTGAAGAGTTTATTGATGAGCAATTATGAAGCTGCTCTAATAGTGGTGGAGTGCTTGTTTGGTAGATATTTCCTTCAAAACAATTTCCAGGACCCCAAGGGCCGGCGAGTGCTAAATCAGTATATCCAGAATCTAAGACGACATTATCTTTTATACTCACATGCTGTGAAAAATATAAATTTGCATCCAACATAGGACTCGCAACTATTCCATAACGATCATGGTTAACAACTAAATTTTTCTCTATGATGTCGCCCACTCTTCCAGGAACAACTATTCCCATTCCCTTTGCGACAACACCAAATCTATTTGTTGGAGCTTCATAATTGTTATTATTTACAACTAAATTTCCAATAATTGTAGTTTCTCGTCCTGGAGGGTTTAGCTCAGAGTCAAGAGTATTTGGCACTATGCCCGACATATTATCTCTCCAAATATTGTTATAGAGGTATAAATGACCTCCTGCATTGGTTCCTGAGTAACCAAGCGCATTTCCCTCTACAACATTATCAAATATTAAAGAATTACATGGATAGCATTGTCCTATATAGATTCCACTGTCAGGATGTCCAGATGCGTACACATTATCAAATATTCCATCGGTAGAATTAAATGCATAGACCCCATAATCTCCATTATTGTAAACAGTTAAGTATGAGCCTTTAAATCCCTTTGATGTATTCCAATAAACACCATTTAAAGTAAAGTTCCTTACAGATAGATTTTCAACAGTCACACCATCAGTTTCGTAAATCTGTATTCCATTTTCACTCATAAACTCTCCGTCAATAATTACTTTGTTTCTATCAGTGCCACGAAGGGTTATGTAGGACGTAGTCACTGTAATACTTTCGTTATAAACTCCAGGGCCTATAAGGATTAAATCTCCTGTATTTGCATTATCCACCGCATCTTGTATTTTTTCGTACGGTTCATTTTTTCCAACTTTAAGAACATTGTTTGTCAAAGTTATCGATACATCCTCGACTGTTTCCGCATAATCTACATCACCTACAACAATTGTCCCAACCATCCCTTTGTTATTAGTTCCATGATATGGACAGTAATATTCGTATATACCTGGCTCATTAAAAGTGTGTTCATATTGATCACCTTTAGTGATAATTCCATATTCAAAATAGTCTGATGAAATTGCCTGCCACGAGCCATCACTTGCAATTACATTGTGGTTATTTGCTCCATCGGATTCCCAAATTACAGTTGTTCCTGGGTCAACATATAGAACTCTGGGGGAATACTCATCATCAACTACTCTTACAATTTGCGGATCAATGCTTGAAGCTTCTTCAGACCCACATCCAAATAAGAAAAAAACCATTAAAAAGCACAAAACTTTAAAAAATTTTGACATACCAAAGCTTACCTCTCTATTATTTAGCAGTCCATTTAAAAGTAATATTAAGATTTTTATATTATTCTTTGACTGTGGAAGAAGAAAAGTATCCTTCTCAAAAAAAACAATGGGTATGCCCTAAGTGTCAATCTACCAGTTTTTCTGAAGATATTGTCACAATGACAGGCAAAACTTGGTCTCGTTTTATGAATATTCAAAATCGTAAATTTTTAGCTATCACATGCTCAAACTGTCAATACACAGAATTCTATAAAGGGATTTCCAAAGGTTGGGAAAGTATTATTGATTTTCTGGGTAATTAAGCTTGTATCCAATCCTCAGGATTATCATCAACAAAAAAATCTGAAACTAATGTTGCGTCAGGATCAACAGCATATTGGTCAAAATCTGTAATTCCTTCTTCTTCTAGAACATCTTGGTCTAAAAAGAAGTTACCAGTACAGCTTGAAGAATCTCTTTTTAATACTGCATAAGCAGCATCCGCATATATAGATGGCTTTCTAGATCCTTTTACTAATTCAGCACCAATCACATTTCTAACAGCCGCAGTATCAAGTGAAGTTCTTGGCCAAAGGCAATTTGAAGCTATATTGTGTCTTCCAAGCTCTTCAGCTAGGCCGTGTGCAACTAATGACATTCCGTACTTTGCGGTTGTATAGGCAAGTGTCATACCAAACCACTTTCTTGCTATATCTAGAGGTGGTGAAAGGGTTAAAATATGTGGGTTATCCCCATTTGTTAAATGAGGTATACATTTTTGACTTAGCATAAAGGTTCCACGTACGTTGATATTATGCATCAAATCATATCTTTTCATTGGAGTATTTACTGTGTCAGTAAGATGGATTGCGCTTGCATTATTGATACAGACATCTATACCTCCAAATTTTTTTACTGTTTCTTCTACTGCCGCTTCTACCTGTTCCTCAAATCTTATATCACAGACAATCGGAAGTGCATTACCTCCTACTTCTTCAATCTCATCTGCAGCAGTAAAAATTGTACCTGGAAGAGTAGGGTGAGGCTCTGTTGTTTTTGCAAGTATTGCAATATTTGCTCCATCTTTACCAAGCACTTTTGCAATTTCTAGACCAACACCACGAGAACCTCCGCTCATGATTACTGTTTTGTTTTTAAAATATGTCATTTTTATATTCTATTAAAATTGTGTATTCTCTGTAGAGTCTTTTTTTGAAAGTAATTCAGAATTCTCTCCGAGTAAAGCTTCACCAATCTTTTCATAATAGTTTCCACCTACTTCTTGTTGATGTCTGATTCCTGTATAACCTTCTTTAGATAGTTTTTTTTCAAATTCTTGAAGTTCTATTATTGCACTCATATTTCCGCCCTTATATTTATTAGCTAAATCGTACATAGAACTAGCTAATGAATGAAATCCTGCAAGAGAAACGAATTGTAATTTATAACCAAAATCGTTGAGATTATTTTGAAAATTTTCAACTTCTTTTTTATTAAATTTATCTAACCAATTAAATGATGGAGAACAATTGTAAGCAAGTATTTTATTTGGAAATGATCTTTTGATTTCATCAGCAAACTCTTTTGCAAAACCCAAATCTGGTGTATTTGTTTCACACCAAATTACATCTGCATATTCGGAGTAACTTAAAGATTTTGAAATAGCCAATTCATGATTTTTTTCAATTTGGAAATAACCATCAGAGGTTCTATTTTTACTAAGATATTTTCGATCCCTATCATCATAATCCGAAGTCATTAATTTAGCATTTAATGCATCAGTTCTTGCAATAATAATTATTGGAACGCCCAAAACATCAGATGCTAATCTTGATGAATTTATTTTTTTAATATACTCGTGCGTTGGGATAATAACTTTTCCACCAACATGCCCACATTTTTTTTCTGAAGCTAGTTGGTCTTCAAAATGAATTGCTGACGCACCGGCATTTATAAATTGATTAGTAAGCTCGTAAACATTATAAATACCGCCAAAACCTGATTCCCCATCGGCAACTATTGGTGGTAGCTTATCTTTATTTAAATCTGCCATTCTTTTTAATAAAGTGTTATTTATTTTTTCAACAAAATTTGGAGTACTATTTGATGGATAAAGAGAAAGATCCGGATAGGTATTTACACCTGTATTACTTTCGGCCGCAACTTGCCAACCACTTACATAGATAATTTCATAATTAAGATGAAACATTTGAAGGGCCTGCTGTGCTGTTGCAGCCCCTAATCCAGAAACCCATTCATTTTTTCTTTCTAGTAGGCCTAAAAGAGACTTAGATCCTATTTCAGATAAAGTATGCTCTACTTTTAATGAAGGTCTTAAGGAACAAATACTATGTAAAGAGTAATCTCTTTTTACATAAGACCATCTATCTGACTCTAAGTATTTTTCAACAGCCTCTTTAGTGTTAAAAGCTTTATTCATAAATTTAGTGTTGGCTTGCAGCCACACTAGCAATAATAACTATTAGAGTCAATACTCCTGCAGATGCAATTAAAACTTCGCTTCTTGTAATTTTTATCTTAGGTGCTGCACTCATTACACTTGCAAATAATAAAATTGCTGCTGAAATAATTAATGCAAAAAGAGGTGCATATTCATGAAAGTTAAGGAAAACTTGAGCAATAGCCACTGCAATTAAACCACCAACAATAATCGAACCTAAAGGAATTACAATTGAACCAACAATTCTTTGTCGTATTTTTTGAGCTTCAGTGTCTTCATAATCTTGTAAACCCTTAGGAACACCAAGAAGCATGGTTATTGTAGATATGATTGCTTGAACAAGTGTTGATAATATTACTATTCTCCAAAAAGCTCCACCGACTGCTATTAAGTTAATTACAGGATCTTCGGGTAAAATTGGTTCAATAGTTTCTCCAATGCTATTAATTATAAAAAATGCTGTTGAGGATCCAAATACTAGACCTAATCCACCACCAGTAAATATAGATTCCCTATCGGAAGTTAGTATGCCAAATCCTTTATAGTTTGAATCTAGAAATTTTTTTATATTCAATGAATTAAGTATTCCTAAAAAACTAGTCGATAGTGAAATGATTAATACAAAAGATAGAGCATTGTATTCAGCAATCAGCTTTTGAGTTTCTGCTTCAAGTATTAACCCATCATAAAGATATGAGCTGGATAGTAACCCTTGAATAAAACCAGCAACAATTCCAAACCCTAATCCAAATTTAAAAGACTTTAATATTTTTTCGCTTATATTTACAGGCGGAGGTAGGTCTTCTTTTATCAAGACTGTAGTTTGGATTGGCTCCACGATATTTTCAATTTCAATTTCTTCTACTTGCTCTTCTTCAACTTCAGTTGAATTAACAGCTACTTCTTCATCAACAACAGGGGATACAGCTTCAACTTCTGTTGTTGCGCTAGGAGAACTATGTATTGCTTCACCACCGCTCCAACTTCTTAATACATCGTCTACAGACACTCCAGATACTGCAGCTCTAGCCTGTGCTGTTCTTGAAACAAGCATTTGTGGAATACCAGTGGCTGAACTAACCTGTTCTACTAGTTTTTCGTCCATAATAAATCTCTATTATTCTAGTCAATGGAGTTGTTTCTAACTACATCATCAAACGTTTTTTCATCTTGATACCATCTCATCCAAATTACTAAGATAGATATCCATAAAATTATCCCACCACCAAGTTTTAAAATCAATCCTGCTAATGTTTGGTCATTGATTACTGATATGTTGAATATATTATCACTAATTACATAAGCGGAGTAAAGAGGTTCAGTTCCAAATGCTAAAAAACTAGCAGGTATTGTTGGTAGCAAAGATTGAAGAAATAAGTAACCAATTTTTGCTGCTGAGTTAATAGGCCTGATTTCTTCATTAAAACCAATTACTGGTACCCACATGTTTAGAGAGACTAGAAGCATGATTGAATGAATAAAAAAGTGCGCAAGAGTGTTAGTTACCATCAAATTTACAACAGATGACCAATGCATACCTACCATTACAAAGTTGAACATAAAAAATGCAACTATTGGTTTAGAGGTTATCTTTAAAACTTTAATAAATAGTTTTACTGAAATAAGTTTTTTCATTTCTTTATGCATACCCATTAGTAGAAGAGGGGGGGAAACCAAAGCTAGAACTAGATGCTCTACTGAGTGAACAGAAAATAGATACTTTTCTCCAATATCATGTATTGGATAATCAGTAAATATCCATAGAATTAATAGACCAGAGTACCAAGTTTTTCTTTTAGGTTTCTTGATATGATTTTTATTGGTAGTGAATTCAAAGAAAATAATAAGGGTTATAACTAAAGCCCATACGTCATAGTGAGGATGCCATGTTAAATTTTGCATTTACAACCTAAAAATAATTCGCGGATGCTCTTTCTACCATCACAATAGTGAAAAGTATTAAAGCCAGAATCATTCCCCCAATAAAGAATCTGTTTATTGTTTTATTTTCATACCGCAGATGCATAAACCAGCCAACTACAATTATGAATTTACCTACTGCTAGAAATATAAGGAGTGGATCAGTAAAAACTCCAACAATATCTTCTGTATAGTACAAAGCAATTTCTATAGCCGTTAAAACACCAAGCACAATTGCTATTTGAACATATTTTTGAGGAGTAGGGTGTTCTATATGACTATCAGACATATCAAATCAAATAAACTACTGTGAACAGAACAATCCAGACAATGTCAACAAAATGCCAGTAAAGAGCGACAAACTCTAAATTCATTCCACCCTCAAGCGTTAATCCTTTTTGCCTTTGGCCAATACCCCAAAGTGCTAAAAGCAGTACTACACCAATAAATACATGTAATCCGTGAAAACCTGTTAAAACATAAAAAGAAGAACTGAAAATATTAGTACTAAGTTCAAAACCTTTATGATAAAACTCAGTAAATTCATATATTTGTCCTGCTAGAAATACCGCTCCTAGCATTGCTGTTGCTAGAAGCCATACTCTTGTCTTTTCTTGATCGTTTACTTCTAGAGCATTATGAGCCAACACCATTGTTAATGAACTCATCAATAATATAAATGAACTAATAGAAGTAAATGGAATATCGTAGACATCAGTTAATTTCATTCCAGGAAAATCACTCCCTTTAAATATCATAAAAGTGGTAATTAAAGTGCCAAAAAATAAAATTTCTGTGGATAAAAATACCCACATACCAAGCTTTCTAGTTTCTACACCTGTAGGTTCATGTGGATAAGAATGGGAGTCACTCATGAGAGTCTTCAAAAGCCTCTTCTTCAAGTGGCTCAGTACCCCAACCAAAACCTCCAATGAGCAACAATATAGAACCTATAAGTGCCAAAGGTATTGATTTATATATAACGGCATACCCTAGAAATGGGAGGCCTGAGGCCAGAACAATTGGGAAATATGATGGGCTAGGCAATTCTATATGTTCGCTTGGATTTAGACCTTCTTCTTCAAGATCAAGTAAAATTTGATCAGCTTCTGCACGCTTTACAGCTCTACCTTCTTCGTCTTCTGAGTACTTTGTATGCCAAAAGTCATCGAGAGATTTGACAATGGGTGCTTTTGAAAAGTTCCATACCGGTGTAGGTGAAGGAATAGTCCATTCAATTGTTCTTGCATCCCACGGATCAAATGGAGCTTTTTCACCATTTCTCTTGGAAAAAATCCAATTAATCATAAATACAATTATTGATAATGCAATTATAAAAGCACCAACCGTTACGACTATATTCCAGAATTGTAAGTTTGTTTCCTCTGCATATACCCAGGTACGCCTTACTTGCCCTTGTAATCCAAGCCAATGCATTGGACCAAAAGTCAGGTTGAACCCAATCATCATCAACCAGAAATGAATCTTACCCAGTGACTCGTTGTACATCTTCCCCCAGACTTTTGGGAACCAGTAATAAAGTCCTGAAAAAATTCCAAATAAAGCACCACCAAATAAAACATAGTGAAAGTGGGCAACAACATAATAAGTATCTGTTTGTTGTGTATCAGCTGGAACAATGGAGTGTGTTACTCCACTCAAGCCACCAATTAAAAACATACCAATAAATCCCAAAGAAAATAACATTGGAGTGTTCAGCTTTAGCTTTCCACCCCATATTGTTCCAAGCCAATTAAATATTTTTACACCCGTTGGGACTGCTATAACCATTGTTGACAAACCAAAACCAGCTTGAGCGACTGGACTAATTGCTGAAGCAAACATATGGTGAGCCCAGACTCCAAAGCCTATGAAAGCAATTCCAAAGCCTGCAAAAACTATTGCAGCATAACCAAAAAGAGGCTTTCTTGAAAAGGTTGGAAGTACTTCTGAGACTATTCCAAATGCAGGCAGGATTAATATGTAAACTTCTGGGTGACCAAATAACCAGAATAAGTGCTGCCATAGAATAGGATCGCCCCCTCCCTCTGTTAAGAAAAAAGTTGTTCCAAATTTTCTATCAAATGTTACATAGAAAAGTGCTATTGCAATTATTGGTAAAGAAAAAGCAAGCAAAAAAGAAACTGCAAAAGTCATCCAGGTAAATACTGGCATTCTCATGAATCTCATACCTTCTGTTCTCATATTGATAATTGTTGTAATAAAATTAAATGCAGAAATCAATGATGCAATCCCAAGTATCTGCAAACCTATTGCCCAATAATCCATTGCAGTACCCGGCGAGTATTTCATTCCAGCATTAGGTTGATAACCAAACCATCCACCGTTTGGTGCCGAGCCTAGCCATCCCACTTCTTCAGCCAAATAACCACCTTCTGGAGCTCCAGCAGTTCCAAATATAAATGTAGAGTATAAGAATGCTCCACCAAATATAAATATCCAAAATGAAAGAGCATTAAGTCTTGGAAACGCAACATCACGCGCTCCAATTTGTAGTGGAAGAAGGTAATTAAAAAAGGCAGCACTAATTGGCATAATTGCCAAGAAAATCATTGTGGTTCCATGCATTGTGAACATTGCATTGTACTCTGCCGCTGTTAAGAAATTATTATCTGGTTGTGAAAGCTGAATTCTAAGGATTAGTGCTTCAAGTCCACCGATCAAAAGAAAGAAAAAAGCTGCATACCCGTACATTATCCCAATTTTTTTATGATCAACTGTAGTAATCCAGCTCCATATACCAGTTTCAGAAGAAGGCCTTCTAAAAATACTACTTTGTCTCTTTGGCTCTATTATTTTTGTCATTTAAGTGTTCCTAAATACGCAATTAAAGCATTTATTTCCGCTTCAGTCAATTCTAGATTAGGCATAAATGTACCAGGTTTTATTTCCGCAGGATTTGCAAGCCATTTACTGAGATTTTCTCTGTTGTTATATAGAGCGGCACCAGCAAAAACATTTCTGATAGCAAAATGTGTTAAGTTTGGAGCAATTCTATCACCTTGTACATCCCAAACACCGTCTATGACATGGCATTGAGTACATCCAGCATTCAGATAAACTTGCTGACCTTCTGCAGCTAAAGAATTGTCCTCGAGTTTTACTGCATCTTGTTGTTGATCTTTTACCCATAATTGAAAATCATTTTCGGAAAGCGAAAGCACTCGACCCCGCATTTTAGAGTGGCTTAAACCACAGTATTCACCACATTGTGCCCAAAACTCATCCGGAGAATCAGCATGTAGATTTAAATAGGTAGTTTGTCCCGGGACAAGATATCTTTTTCCATTCAATTTTGGAACCCAGTAATTATGAAGAACATCATTAGACCACATTTCAAGCCTAATGGGCCTATCCGCTGGTATTACGAGAATATTTGCTGTAGTTATTCCATAGTCTGGGTACCTATATTCGAACCACCATTGATGACCAATTACTTCAATTTTTAGTGCATCTTCTGGTTCATTTGCCAAGTCAAAGATCGTTCTTACAGTAGGTACTGCAATGACTGCCAAAATGATTACTGGAATGATTGTCCAAAGAATTTCTAATTTAGTGTTTCCATGTATCTGTTTAGGTTCAGGGCTATCTGGTTTTTCTTTGAAAACAAAAATAGATAGAAGCAACGCTCCTTGTACAATAACAAAAATAACTACCGCTATCCAAAATGTTAACCAGAATAATTCATCAATTGACCTTGCATATGGACCCTCTGGACTTAAAGAATCTAATGGAGCATTTTCAATACAAGCGGATAAAAAGATTAAAGCCAAAAACCTTAAATTCTTTAACTTAATAATGTTTTTCACAAGCATATTTATATTATCAACAATTATTAAGGATAGCGCTGAAACCATATATAGTGTAATCATAAGTACTATGTCGTTATGGACACTGTTAGCAAAAAAAACATATCTAAATTTATAAGGCTTTCAAAATTAAGAATTGTTGAGCTTTTATTAATTACTACGGTTCCTTCAATGATTGTATCTATATATGGTTTTCCACCTCTCGAATTAATAATATTTACTTTATTAGGCGGAACGTTACTTGCTATAAGTGCAAATGTTCTTAATCAAATATTTGAAATTGAAACTGACAGACTAATGGAGAGAACTGCAAAAAGACCTCTTGTAACTGGAGAGATTAATAAGAAGAGTGCGTATGTTTATTCGATTTCACTTGGATTAGTAGGTTTTTTAATCTTATATACACAGACAACAGAATTGGCTGCATATATTGCTCTTTCTGCAAATATTTTTTACTCGTTTATTTACACTCTTATTTTAAAGCCAAGAACAAATCAAAATATAGTTATAGGTGGAGCTGCAGGTGCAGCCCCAGTTCTAATAGGGTGGTCTGCTACTGGTACAAATTTAGATACTGGTTCGTGGCTTTTGTTCTTATTAGTTTTTCTTTGGACTCCAGCTCATTTTTGGGCTTTATCAATTGATAAGTTAAATGATTATAAAGATGCAAATTTTCCTATGCTGCCAACTCAAGAATCTTACAAAAGAACTTCTATATTTATAGGAGTATATTCATGTGCAACTGTATTGACTTCATTGTTGCTCGCTCCAATTCTTCAATTAGGAATTGTGTATCTTATGCTGTCACTAATTTTTGGATTTTATTTAATGTATAAGTCATACCAGCTTTATAGGAAGCAAATTAAAGCAATTTCATATTTTGTATTTTCAAATACATATCTTGCCGTAATTTTTCTATCTATGGTCGCAGATATATTCATAACTTTGAGTAGTATCTAAATATGCAAGAACTTTTATTTTCGATTACTTATCCGCCAATACCAATAACTCAAGTTGGTCCAATTTCACTTTCTTTGCATGGAGTTTTTGCTGCTGTAGGTTTTTATTTTGGTGCAAACCATGCCTTAAAATTATCAGAAGAGGATGGTGCTGACAGTGAATTATTTTCCGAAGCACTTACTTGGGCAATTTTTGGTGCGATCCTAGGGGCTAGATTTTTTACAATTCCAGCTCAATGGTATGCTAATCCAAATTATGGATTTGATGACATCTTCACTCTTTCAGGAAGTTATTCAATTATGGGCGGGATGGCCGGTGGAATAATTGCTGCCTACTTGAAAATTTCGGTACTCAACAAACAAGATTTCAAACAGTATGGAGATTATGCTGCCACAGGATTAATACTGGGAACAGTTATTGGAAGAATCGGGGATTTAGCAATTGTAGAGCATTTGGGAAGAGCAACAGATTTCTTCCTTGGTTATGAAATTAAACCAGGTTACGACGTTGCTCCTCAACATAATTCTCTTGAGTGCTTTGAACCTTTGACAACATGTGGAACTTATCACCACGTAGCCATGTACGATTTACTCCTTGCATTGTTGATCTTTTATATTTTTAGAAATCTTCAGTCTCGTTTTACTTTCGGTAGAGGTTCTTGGATTGGGATTTGGGCTGTATGGTATGGGTCGCAAAGAGCTGTTCTTGATACGTTAAGATTCGGAATGGGTGATTCAACAATCGGGAGTTTTACTTGGAATCAAATTGGCGGATTGATGTTGGCAATAATTGGATTACTTATATTTTTAAGAAATAAAGATTTTAAAACAAACTAATAAGAAATAGAATATAAGCAACAATAAATAAATATCCAAGTAAGGAATTTCTTTTTATTACATTTCTTGAAAGAAAAATAACAATAAAAGAAACAAAATACATGATAAAAAGCTGATAATCAATTACAGAGCTAATTTCACCGGGACTTATCATTATTGCAGTTGCCCCGACAAGTCCGATATTAAATAAGTTTGAACCAAAAATATTTCCAAAAACTATATCAGGTTTACGCATCTTTGCTGCTGAAATTGTTCCAGCAACCTCTGGCAGGCTAGTGCCTATAGCAATAATTGTTGATCCAATAATTAGTGATGACACTCCAAATAGTTCAGCAATTGCAACAGCATTGTCTACAACTAATTGGCTGCCATAGAGAGTAGCGAGAAGTGATAATCCGCCTCTTAACCATATGTAATTTTTTTCTTCCCCAAGGAGCTCTCCTTCATCGACACTCTCAGTGCTAATCATTTTATAAATGACAAAGATCACAAGAATTAGTAAAACTGCTCCAAGTAAAAAAGGAAACTCATTGGTAAGCACATAAGTAGAAACAAAAACTGTTGTGAGGATTGCCATCCATACTGGACTGATTTGATTTAATTTTACTTTTTGAGAAAAATCTTTAGGTAATGCTAAATATAACACAGCTACAACAAGTAAAGAATTAGCAATATTGGAACCTACTATATTGCCAATACCAAGATCCAGGTCACCCTTGAGCGCAGCCCCAGTACTTGCAAAAAGTTCAGGAGCAGAAGTGCCAAACCCAATAAATGTTGCACCAATAATCGAACTCGGAAGTTTAAATTTTAAAGCTATTTGGACTGCAGAGCTAACCATTTCATCAGCTCCCTTTACTAGTAAGACTAATCCAATCGAAAACCCAACAAGAAGAATTAATATGTCCATGATTTCAATTTTCTATTTAGAGTCTCTCCATGCAATCCACTCTTTAACTTGTGTGAGGTCATATCCTGGCCCATTCACAGCAAGCGTAATTTCAGTTGCACCAGCTTCTAGCAAATCATCTGCCAAATCTATTCTTTTTATATCAATTCCAATTGATCTTTTGATTTCATTTGGATCTCTTCCAACTTTGTCACACCAGTCATTAAGTACATTATTTTTGTGTGCGACTGTTTCAATCCCGCTTCTTTCTTCAGTTTTTGTGGCAAATCCATGCCATATATCTGCATATTGAGCCACTAATCTCAAAGTAACTTTTTCTCCACCACCACCGATAAGAATAGGAATTTTTCGTTTAGGTTGAGGATCGAGTTTTCCCATTCTGTTTACAATTCTTTCGAGTGATTTTTCTAATTCTTTTAATCTCCATATTGCAGTGCCAAATTCATAACCATACTCTTCATAGTCTTGTTCAAACCAGCCTGAACCTATTCCAAAAATTAACCTACCATCTGATATATGGTCAACGGTTCTAGCCATATCAGCAAGTAGTTCTGGATTTCTATACGAGTTACAAGTTACTAAAGGACCTATCTCGACAGAGTTTGTTACCTCTGCCCAACTTGAAAGCATTGTCCAGCATTCAAAATGTTTACCTTCACGCCTTTCTCCTTCAGCCCACTGGGTTCCATCTTCTTTGTATAAGGGGTAAAAATGATCCCAATTATAAATTACATCTGCACCTATTTTTTCAGACTCGATCGCAGCAGCCCTTATCTGATCATACTCAGCATGTTGTGGTTGTAAAAATACAGCTATTCTTGGTTTCATATTTATTCTCCTTACAGTTCAAATTTAGTATTAATAAACTCATCCTTTATTGTGTTTTTAAATTTTATATTCGCATCCATTCGCTCAATATTTTGCCTTGTTATTTTTTCGGCTGATGGAAGTGGATTTTCATTAACAAAAGATTTAATTTCTTCACTCAGTAACTCGTCATATATTGATGGCAATGAATCAAGTATTCGTGATGCTGTCCACCCAGGCATTAATTCGAGCAAGGTACTCCAATTATTTTTTATTTCTATAAACCCATTAGAAGCATTCTTACTGTTTGAAAGTAAAGTAGCGATTATATAAGGGGCATCTGCTCCTCTAATTGTTTGATTCAAAATTGCTCCAATTACATTTTTTGGAGCATCAGGATCACTCAATGTACCAATGATCCCTCTATATCTTGCTTCTATTTGGGGTGATGATGAGTTTTTAAACTTTTCAATATATATTTCTGAGGAACACTCTTGTTTCATTCCAGCAATTGATAACACTAAATTAAAATAATTACCATCAGCATATTCTTCATATTCATTTGAAATAAATTGATTTGCAAAAAATTCAATAAATTTTGAATCTTCAGTTATCTTTGCATAAGTTCCACATAGTAAGGATCTTAACTGGGATTCTTCTTGATTAAGTTTATCTTGATACTCTTTTCCTAAAGCTTCTATTAAAGGATAGCTAAAATCTTTAACATAATTTTTAAAACTATCATTTTCTCCAATTTTTGCAAAGGTAGAAAAGATGCTACTGATTAATGACCAAATATTAACATCTTTTTCGCCTGTATATAAGTTTAAAAGTTTGATAAAAAGTGACAGCTTCAACTCACCTATTCGCAATGCCATCCAAGAATCTTCTAAAATTCTATATTTTTCGTTTGAGTCAAGTTTTTCAAAATTTAATAATATATCTTCAAAGATATCTTCACTATATGATGAGTGAAAAAATGACCAACCACCATTATTTATAAAAGGAATTGCACCATCATTTTTAATCGTTATTGAATCAGAATCCATAATTAACTTATTAACTTTATCGTTATCCAAGTATCTAATATTCAACGGCACACTCCAAAGAGAGTTGTCGGTGCTTCCATCAATCAAATATTTCTTTTGAGATATTTTAAAACTGGAACCTTCTTTTTCAATATTTACAATTGGATACCCTTCTTGTTGTATCCATGTAGGAAGAATTTCACTAAGATTATAAGAACTTGTACTTGTAAGTTCGTTCCAAAGGTCAGAAGAGTGTGTATTTTTATACTCATATTTTTTAAGATATTTTCTCACACCATCCTTAAAAGTTTCTTCACCTATAAATGTTTCAAACATTCTGAGTACGGTAGAACCTTTTTGATAGGTTAATACATCAAACATTTCTTCTGCTTCTTCTGGTGTTTTTACTTCAAACTCAACTGGCCTTGAAGACTTTAATGAGTCAACCCCAAACCCTCTTGACCTGTCTAGGTTCATCTGATTCCACAATTTAAACTCGGGGTAAGTTGCTTCAGAAGCTATAACTTCCATTAAACTTGCAAATGCTTCATTTAACCAAATACCATCCCACCAGTTCATGGTTACCAAGTCTCCAAACCACATATGAGCCAATTCGTGAGCAATTACTTCAACAGACCTTGATAATTCTGCTCTTGTTGCTTTTTCTACATCAATAAGCAGTAATGTTTCTCGAAAAGTAACGGCCCCAACATTTTCCATTGCACCCATAGCAAAATCAGGTATTGCTATAAGATCTAATTTTGATCCTGGATAATTTATCCCGTAGTAATCCTCAAAGAAATCCAGAATTTTTATTGCAGCTGTGCCAGCAAAATTAGTTTGGTCAGAAAAACCTGGCCTATGCACTATTCCTACATCAGTTGTTTTTGAAGATCCTATCTTAGAAACTTCTAATTTACCAACAACAAAAGCTACTAGGTATGTTGACATTCTCATAGAGTCAACAAACTTAGTTGTAGTTCTATTGTTTTCAGTTGATTCGTTCAACACTTTTTCATTACTAATTCTTATCAAATCACTGTCTGTGGTTAAAGCTATGGAAAATATAGCTTTGAATTCTGGCTCATCCCAACAAGGAAATGCCATTCTCGCTGCTGTTGGTTCGAATTGAGTAGTCGCAATCCAAACATCTTTATTTTCAGAATCTTTAAAGCTACTCCTGTAAAACCCTCTTAATTCATCAACTATTGTGGCTTTGAAATCAAGATAAAGTTGCCAATCTCCTTGAGTAACTTTATCTTCGAAAATAAGTAAAACTCTCTCTTCTTCAAGTAAATAATTAATTGAAGCCTCAATATGTTCACCTGAGTCATTTTCTATAAAAGCATTTTCTATATCAATTCCTAGTGAGTGAAATTGTAATTCTTTTGTTTCATCAACTATTTCCAAGAAAACAACTTCTTTGCCCGTGTAGCTAAATTCATCTAAGTTAATATCTAGGTTGATTTCGTATCTATGAGGTATTGCTATTTTTGGTAGTCTAATGTTTTCATTCATTTAAAAATATTAGTAAGAATTTAAATCAATCCCAGTCCAGGTGGATAAATTCGTCAGAATTTTTAAATTGCACTTGATGCGCACCGAAATAATCTCTTTGAGCTTGAATTAAAGCAGAAGGATTAAATATACTTGATGTTCCTGTAAACCAGTTGTATGAAGAATTTATAACAGGAATTGAGATACCGCTATCAATGCATGATTTAATTACTTCTTTTGCATCACTGAGATTATTCTGTAATAAATCTTGAATAGAAGAGGTTGTAGTAATAGGGTTCAGTAGCTTTGCATTACCCAATTCATTTAGAAGGTCAGATCTAATAATGCAACCAGCTGACCAATTCTGCAAGACCTCTTTCAAATCTATATCTAATTGCTCTTTGTTACTCACATGCTGGATAAAGAGCAAACCTTGAATCATTGTTGCTAATCTTGCAAAATATATTGCGTTGTTTAAAAATTCTGAAGAAATATCTATTAATTGTCCATCAATATTTTTTGACCATAAGTTTTCATAGTTACTCTCTACTCTTGCATTGAATGCTTCAAAGACACTAGGTAATGGGAAACCATAGTTAAGTGATGTCTCAACTGTTAGTTTGCCTGTTCCTTTATGATTTGCAGTAGATTGTATTTGATCAAGTAAATACCCTGAATCGTTTTTCTTTAATAAAATTTCTGAAGTTATTTCAATTAAGTATGAAGATCTATTTTGTGTGGAAAATTCCTTGAAAAACTCACTTATCTCAATATTGGTATAGTTTGCTCTTTTTAAAATATGGTAAGCCTCAGTGATAATTTGCATTTCAGCATACTCAATACCGTTGTGAAGCATTTTAATAAAATGGCCAGTTCCATAACCTTTATAAAACCCAATACTAGGTGAGTTTTCATAACTCGCAGCTATTGAAGATAAAGAATCTTTTAATTCAGTATTAATTGATTTCTCTGAACCAATCATTAAGGCTGGGCCATTTCTTGCACCCTCTTCTCCTCCCGAAACACCCATTCCTATAAAATCTATTTCTTTCTCAGCACACAGAGCACCCAGTCTGCTGCTGTCAAGATAGTATGCATTACCCCCGTCAATCAATATGTCATTTGGTTCGAGATAGTTAATTACTTTTTTTGCCATATCGAATGTTGGTTTACCAGATGGAATTAGCATAAGAATTTTTCTCGGTTTTTGTAAAGATTCTATAAAATTCTCGAGGTCAGCAGAGCCAGAAATGTTCCCATGAGAGTCTTTCTCTATAAGAGAATTAATCTTATCTTCAGATTGATTAAATACGTGAACAGACGTGCCCTTTTCAGAAAAATTGAGAGCAATATTGCTACCCATTACCCCAATACCAATTAAACCAATAGATTTAGTCATGATAAAAGTTTAACAACATCTTTTTTAAGCAGATTTTCTAGGTAATAATTTCTAATTTCTACAGTTACCTCTAACCCCTCTTCAATATTTTTAACACTTACGATGGAAGAATACTTGTGTAGTTGGTCCAAGTCCTTAGGCGATATTATAAGCGAAACTTCATTTAGACCACCAAAGACATTTGTTGTAATCTCAGAAATTAATTTTTCAATATTTGTCCCTTTTGTTGATGATACAAATATTGCATCTGGATATTTTTCCGTTAAATAATTTAAAGACGCCTTATCAATTCTATCTATTTTATTAAAAACCAATATTTCAGGAACATCTGCTTCAATCTGGTCTAGTATTTCATGCACAGTGTTTATGTGCATTTCGGGTATTGCAGATGCTGCGTCAACAACATGAATTAATAAATTTGCTTCTTTAACAACTGTAAGTGTTGATTTAAAAGATTCGATCAATGTTGTTGGAAGATTTTGAATAAACCCAACTGTGTCCGAGAGTATTATGTGCTCATTTATTCCATCAATTTTTAACTCTCTTTGTAAAGAATCAACAGTTGCAAATAACTCATTAGCTACATATGTTTTCGAAGACGTAATTTTTTCTAGCATGGTAGATTTTCCTGCATTCGTATAACCAACAATTGAAACAAGGGGTGTATTATTTTTCTTTCTAAAGCTAGATTGCACTTCTCTTTGTTTACTAACTTTTTTAATTTCCCTTTTTAATTTATTAATTCTGTTGTCAATTAATCTATTGTCTGTTTCAAGCTTTGTTTCACCAGGTCCTCTTGTTCCTATACCACCGCCCTGCTGATTCAAAGTTTTACCTAAGCCAGCTAAACGAGGTTTTAAGTAAATTGATAAAGCTAATTCAACTTGTAAGCTGGCTTCTTTTGACTGAGCATGAAGTGCAAATATGTCAAGTATAAGACCAGTCCTGTCTACCACATCACACTTGAATAAAGCTCTCAATTCTTTTTGTTGATTTGGAGTTAATTCGCAATCAAATAAAACCACATCAATATCATTTGCATCTGAGATATCTACCAATTCTTTTATAGAACCTTTACCAATAAAAGTTTTAGGATCAATTTTTTCTACCCTTTTAGTCTGGATTATAGTTGGACTTGATCCAGCAGTTTTTACTAGATTTACAAGCTCTTTAAGAGACTCTTCCTTGTCAGCTCTTATTTCATTTTTTAAAACTATTCCAATAAGTAATGCTTTTTGAGTAGTGACAAAGATATCTCTGTCGGATACTGTTAAAAGTCTTCTTTCTGATTGGTTAGGATTATTTCTTTGATTCAATTATTTCATTATAGGTAATTGGCCATTTTCAGAAGATTTAGAAAGCTCTTCTTCAGCAATAATTTGAGATTCTCTAACAGCTAAAACTACTTTTCCAGTTGGAGGCCAGATAAATTTCCATGCACCACTAGCTACAGCCCAAAACTGCTGTCCTGTATCAACATCAATAAGAGGTAGTGCTTCTGAAGTTTTTTCACTACCAGCTGGTACAAGAAGCCCTGATTTAGTAATTGTCTCTTCTTTTAAGTGACCAACTCTCCAACCTGGAGAAACCTTGAATCCAGCAGGTGCTTCTTTCACCTCATCTAATAAGCTTTTTTCTTCTGCCATTTTTCTATATTAAACATGTATATCTTATAAAGTAGCGGAGGTGGACAGGAATCGAACCTGCCAAAGACTTTTACACCTTTCAACAGTTTTGAAGACTGTGGAGCCCACCAGGCGCTCATTCACCTCCGTACTTAAGACTAGTTATATAAAAAAAATTATATTGAATAGAATTAAAGTAATGAATAATTTTCAAATTGAATTTAAAAGACTTAAAGCTGACAGGGGCTTGAGTAATAAACAGATTGCTTCTTTTACAGGTGTAAAAGTAAAAGATGTTAAGCAATGGGAAGCTGGAACAAGTTTCCCCACAGACAAGAAAATTATTAATGCTCTTGAGGGATTGTTAGGTACCGAAATAGCGCATACACTCGATGGATTCTCAACAGTACAATTAAAAGATGAAGGCTCATTATTAACCGAAGAGAGTCTATTCTCAATAAAAAATGATGATGTGCAAATCAAACAAACTAGGATTGATAAACTTCGAAATACCTTTCAAAGAAAAGAGCCAACCATTAATGATTTTGATTACGAATCTATTGAGGTATCAGAGGTAAAGGAAGACAATCTAAAAGAATATCTTACAAACCCAATACAAATTACAAATCTTCTTGAATTTTCTGAAGAAGAGCCATATATATATGATCAAAAACAAATTGGTTTTTATTTCACTCGTAATCTTAAAACAGCTGCTCTGCTCGCAGTTCTTGGTATAGTAATTTACAACTCTTTCTCCTTATTTTGGGATTCACTCAGAGTATTTTTAGATAACTTATTATGAAGGTTAACTTTTATGCAAAAGCTGGACTTTATTTATCTATTTTATCTATTTTGGCAGGCGCATTTGTAAGAGCTACAGGGTCAGGAGATGGTTGTGGAGCAACATGGCCAACATGCAAGGGAAGAATAATACCTGCTTTGTCAGATACTTCAGAGTTAATTGAATTCTCACACCGCTCTGTAAGTGGCGTTTTATTAATTGTTACTTTAATAATTTTTGCAAAGACACGTAAATTTCAAAAAAATTCTTTGGTAAGAACTGTAACAAATTATCTTACATTTTTTGTAATTTTTGAAGCATTAATAGGTGCCGTAATAGTGATTTTTGAATGGGTTGGTCTTAATAGTTCACTACCAAGAATAATTGCTGTACCAATTCATTTGGTGAACACTTTTGGTTTGCTTGGGTGTTATGCAATATTGTATAAAATTTTGGACGAAAATATTGAAGAAATAATTTCAATGTTTAATAAAAACTTTATATTTATTTCTAGCCTATTTTTACTAAGTGGTGCTACAGGATCTATTGCTGCATTAGCGGATGTTTTGTTTCCAAGTGCATCATTTATAGAGGGTTTTTTAGCTGATTTTGATAGGACATCTGAAATATTAACAAGATTAAGAATTCTACATCCAATAGTGTCTTCTGCTCTATCTTTAGTTCTTTATGTTTATTCAGTACGAATTAATAAAAAATATAATATACGTGTAAAACCACTTCAAACACTTATATTTGTAGCGGTATTTCTTGGATTTTTAAATGTTTTATCAAATATTATTCTCCCATTAAGCATATTACACCTTGCAATTGCTGACTTTTTGTGGATTTCGTATATATATGTAAGCATTGATCTTGTAAAAAATAATTTATTTATTAATTCGCTTTAAATTAATTGTCTGTATATTATTCACCTTTGTAACTGAATAGAAAGCTTGAGGGTCAAAATTACTAATGGTTACCAAAACAATACCTTCTAAACCAAAGCCAGAGGCTAAAGAAGCTGATTTTTCGAATGAAGATACGACTTTAACTCCAGAACAAGAGAAGGCAGCACGTGAAAAGGCAAAATCCTTAACAAAAAAATTAGCTGATGATAAAGGAAAGCTCACTACTGATTTAGTTAGTCAGTACCTTACCGCTATTGGAAATTTTGATCTATTAACTGCAGAACAAGAAGTTGAATTAGCTCAGAAAATTGAATCTGGCGAAAAGGCTTCTATAAAACTTCAAAAGAAACAATTTAAAGATAAAAAAGGTGAAATCAGATTAAAAAGAGATAGAAAAAAAGGCGCCGAGGCCAAAGATGCATTCCTAACAGCAAATCTAAGACTCGTTGTTGCTAATGCAAGAAGATACGCAAACACCTCAGGTATAGATTTTCTAGATTTAATCCAGGAAGGAAACCTTGGTTTAATACGTGCCGTTGAAAAGTTCGATTGGCGTAAGGGATTTAAATTTTCAACTTATGCAACTTGGTGGATTAGGCAAGCCATAACAAGAGCCATTGCTGATAAGTCAAGAACAGTAAGAATTCCTGTACACCTTCATGATACTATGGCAGCAGTTCGTGCAGCACAAGCACAACTCAAGGCTGAACTAGGTAGAGACCCAAAACCGCAAGAAATTGCTAAAGAGGCAGGTGTAGGGGTTGATAAGGTAGAACTAGCTTTAAGTGTTGCTGATACAGTTTCTCTAGAGCAACCTGTTGGAGAAGACGGAGCACAGCTTGGGGACTTCATTCAAGATGAAGACGCAAGTGATCCATCATTAATTGTCCAAGACCTTGATGTTGCAGAGAGTTTAAGAGATAGCATAAGTAGACTTCCTGAGAGAGAGGGAAGAATATTAGCATTAAGATATGGATTCTATGATGGTGTTCCAAGAACTCTTGAAGAAATAGGTGAAGAATTTGATCTAACTCGTGAAAGAATTAGACAATTAGAAAAACTTGCTCTTTGTAGACTTCGCCATCCATCATTTGGGATTAGAGAACAAGATTTAGTCTAATTTTTCTATAAATTTTTTTAACTCCTCAACATTTCTATAATATTCGAAAAAATTATTATTTAGCTCCATATCCCTAGGCATATTGTCAATAATTTCTTTCCAATACCCTTTTTTTAAAAAAATTGGTACAACGTCCTTATCTTTACTTATGTTGTATAAGTAATTTGTATTCCATGCAACAATAAGCTCAGTAAGAGTTCCTATTTTTCCGGGAAGAACAACAATAGCTTTAGAATTTTCAAGTAAGTAATGGATTCTATTCGACAAACTTTCTGTTTTAATTTCTTTATTAATGTACTCGTTTGCATTAACTTCAAAATTATCTTTACTCATATTTGAAAACAATGAAGGAACAGTGATACCAATTACGTCTACGTTATGTTTACTAGCACCTTTTGAAATTGCTTCCATTGTTCCTTGGTACCCTCCAGTAGCAACATTGTGTCCTAGTTTCCCAAGCATGCTTCCAACACTCTCTGCAAATATATATTCTTGGTCACCCTCGACGCATCTAGATGAACCAAAAACTGTTATATGTTTCACACTACAAGATTACAAACAATGTAACTTATATTTGTGTAAAATGAATTAAAAATGTTTTCAGAAATTAACCTATGTATTGATTCAGCAATAAGCAGTGGTGCAAAATATGCTGATGCTCGTATTCTGATTTCTAAGTCTAGAAATATCGCTGCAAAGAATGGCGAAATTGAAAATCTAAATGAAAATGAAAAAATCGGTATTGGCGTTAGAGCATTAGTAGGTTCTTCTTGGGGCTTTTACTCTACATATGATTTATCAAATGAATCTCTAAAACAAGCTGGAAAGAAATCTTTCGAAATAGCAAAAGCATCTGCAAAGGTTGCTGGAGAAGAATTACCATTTGCCGATGTACCTGTAGTTGAAGATACCTATACGACTCCACACGAAGAAAATCCTTTTTTAGTCTCCAGTTCTGAACAAATAGATCTTTTAATTTCATCTACTGAAAAGATGAAGAAACTCGGTAGCTCTAGAGCTTTTGGAAGATTAGATTTTTGGGATACAGAAAAGTGGTTTGCTTCAAGTCAGGGCCACAAAATATATCAAAATATTATTGAATCCGGAGGAGGAATATCTTCATTATCAGTAGGCGATGGCGAAACCCAAATAAGGTCATACCCGCAATCTTTTGGTGAGTATAGAACTGGTGGCTGGGAAATAATAAAAAGTTTTGAATTCGAAAGTCATTTAGACAGATTAGCTGAGGAATCCCAAAGGCTTTTAGTAGCTCCTCAATGTCCCCAAGGAACGATGGACTTAATCCTTGAGGGTAGCCAGCTTGCTTTACAAATTCATGAATCTGTAGGGCATGCTATAGAGCTTGACAGAATTTTAGGTTGGGAAGCAGCTTATGCTGGAACCTCTCATTTGGATCTAAAAAAATTAAATAAGCACAAATATGGTTCAGAATTAATGAATATAGTTGCTGACGCCACACTTCCTGGAGCACTTGCGACATTTAAATACGATGACGAAGGAACTCCTGCCCAAAGAGTTGATATTGTAAAAGAAGGAATTTGGACCGGAGTTTTGTCAGGTAGAGATAGTGCTGCTGTTGCAGGAGTACCACCGGGTGGTATGGTTCGTGCAGATGGTTTTGGAAGATTGCCCATGGTAAGGATGACTAATGTAGGCCTGCTTCCAGGTGACTCTTCGTTAGAAGAAATTATAGAAGCTACAGATGAGGGAATCTATATGGAAACTAACCGTTCTTGGTCCATAGATGACTTAAGACTAAATTTTCAATTTGGATGTGAAGTTGGTTGGTTAGTTAAAAATGGAAAAATAATTGATATGGTAAAGAACCCGACCTATACGGGAATTACACCTGAGTTTTGGGGAAATATGGATATGTTGTCAGGCGAGGAAGAATGGGTATTTTGGGGAACTCCAAACTGTGGCAAAGGGCAACCAAGCCAAATTGGACACACTGGACACCCAGCTTCTCCAGCAAGATTTAAAAATACGCGTATTGGAGTTCGTGGATGAAAATTTGGGAAGACCTACTTCAAGATATTGAAAAAAACATTCCTTCTGATACAGAATGTGAATTAAAAATGATGCACTCAAAAAGTGCACTAACTAGGTTTGCTAATTCTCAAATTCATCAAAATGTGGATGAAGAATCTGCCGACGTATTTTTGACATTACACAATGATTCTAAAACTGTAACTATGTCAACTAATTTAACAGCATTAAAAAATCCTAAAGAATTTGTTTCTAAAGCTATGGACTCTTTAAGTAAAAGCCCAATAGACAAAGGTTGGGCCGGCCTTCCTGATGCCTCCCAATCCTATAATGCCCTTTCCAAACTGGTTGAATCATCACCCGATGAAAGGGCTAATAAGGTTAAAGAATTTGTTTCTGAAGGAAAGCAAATGAACGCAGCAGGATATTGCTCTAGCTATATAAATAATTATTTTGTATGGAATACTAATGGGTTAAATTCTTCCGATTCATCTAGCAGTGCGTTTATTGATGGAATTTTTAGAACACAATCATCAGCTGGGTCTTCTCATAGGGGAGGAATAACATTGTCTGATATAGAAGCTCAACATGCTGGTAGCGAAGCTGCAAAACTAGCAAAAGACAGTGAGAACCCAGAGGACATTGAACCAGGAAATTATGAAGTAATTCTTGGTCACGAAGCAGTAAGCACTATATTAGTTTTTCTCGGAGTCTATGGTTTTAATGCAAAAAGCAAAATTGATGGCATGAGTCCAATAAATATTGATGAAAACCAGTTTGATAGCCAAATAAACATTTTCGACACTCCAGAAGATAATGAATCAATTGGGTTTAAGATTGATGCCTCCGGCTCAAAGAAAAAAAACCTAGAAGTTGTTAAAGATGGAATTTCAAAATCTTATTTTCATACTAGACGAACTGCTAAGGAATTAAGTGCTGAAAACACTTTTCATGAATTGTTTGGTTGGGGAGAAAATTTTGGCGGAATAGGTACAAATATTAAACTTTCAGAGGGTAATGCTTCACAAGAAGAAATGATAAAAAGCGTTAAAAAAGGTATTTACATAAATGAGTTTTGGTACTGCAGGGTTTTAGATCCAATCACCCAAGTTGTAACTGGGTTAAATCGAAATGGATCTTTTTTGATTGAAAATGGAAAGATAGTAAAACCTGTTGGTAGATTAAGATTTACACAAAGCTTTATGGCTTCACTTGCACCTGGAAATGTTTTATCTATTGGGGATAGGTCGAGATATGCAGATTCAGAATTTGGAGAAGGTATGTTAAAAGTGCCAGCCCTACATTTAAAAAACTTTAATTTTACAGGTGGAGTTTCTGGATAATAAATCATATTTTGATGGTGATAAACCACTGATTATTCCTCATCGTGGAGGGTCAAATATAGTACCTGAGAATACACTTCATGGTCTTGAGCTAGCAATTAAAGAAGGATTTTCACATTTTGAAACTGACTTACGTATGTCTAAAGATGGTGAAATTTTTCTTCATCATGATGAAACTTTCGACAGAACGACAAATGTATCTGGAAAAGTTCAGGACTTTAATTGGAGTGAAATTTCAAAAATTAATGCTGGGTATAAGTTTTATCAAAAAAGTCAACAAAATGATAAAACAACTAATTTTGTTCGGTTAGTTGATGCCTTAAAGATGAGTGAAAAGTTAAAATTTAATCTTGATCTAAAGCAAACGGGAATGGCAAAAAAGGTTGTTGAAATAATAAACTCTTTAAATGCAAAAGAAAGAGTATTAGTTTCATCATTTAGCCCGAAAAGATTAGACGAATTTTTAAATGTAAGCAAGGGAGAAATACTAACCTCCGGAACTTTTCGAGAAAATGCTATTGCACGATTTTTACCTTTACAAAAAAGAAATTTTAAGGTTCAAGCACTCCAAGCTCCTTTTAAGTGGAGAGGGATACAAGTTTATTCAAAAAAACTGGTGGATTTTTGTAAATTAAATAATCTTCAACTACATGTATGGACTGTAAATTCAATAGATAATTTTAAGACTTGTTTAGAAATTGGATGCGATGGCGTTATAACCGATGAACCAATTTTATTTCGCAATTATTTAAACAAATAAAAAATATTTACATAGTATTTTGATTTATAAAATCTTCAGCTTTTTTAAAAATGTGATTTTTTCTTTCAGGATTAAGACGATCAAGAGATCTTGTAAGTAATGCAAGTCTGGGATTATTTTCATAAAACTTCCTATTTTTTTCTGTAAATTTCCAATATAAACCATCAAGTGTTTCACACCAGTCACCTTTTTTATAATTACTCATTTTCAAGATATAGTTTGAACCACATGTATATGGTTTTGTTGACATCATTCCTCCATCAGCATATGTAGCCATCCCAAAAACATTCGGAACCATAACCCAATCAGAAGAGTCTATATACATTTCCATAAACCATTTATTGATTTCCTTAGGATCTACTCCACATAAATTCATGATATTGCTTATAACCATTAACCGTGGAATATGGTGTATGTAACCATCTTTAAGTGTAGTTTTTATACAATCATCCAGTGGATCAATGCCAGTTGTTCCGTCATACCACGATGAAGTTAGCTTTTTTGAATGCTTCCAGTAGTTACTTTTAAATTGCAAGGCACCTTCTTCATGATAGATTCCCCTAATAAATTCTCTCCAGCCTATTACTTGTCTTATAAACCCTTCTAGTGAGTTCATTGGTACATTATTTTTTTCAGCATGTTGTAAAGCTTTTTTTATCACTTTATCAGGCGTTAAAAGACCTATGTTTAAAAAGGGGCTTATGCAGCTGTGAAAAAGAAAATTTTTATCTTCCAGCATTGCGTCTTCGTAAATTCCAAAGTTTTCAAAACGAACTTTAAGAAAATTATCAAGCTGTTTTTCAGCGCCAGCTCTGTTTACAGGAAACCAAACATTTTCTAAATTTCCTGGATGATCATTAAAATTGTTAAAAATAAGTCTTTTAATTTCTTCATCATATTTTGACTCTTTAAAAGTAATCATTTCAGGAGGCTCAACATTTTTTGGTATTTTTTTTCTATTCTCCTCATCAAAAGACCATTTTCCACCAATAGGTTTTTGATTTTCATCCATTAAAATATCTAAATTTTTTCTAGCTTTTTGATAAAAGGAAGACATCCTGTATACTTTTTTTCCTTTTGCCATAGAAACAAATTCATTCCTTTCAAATATAAACATCGGTGATTTAATGATATTTACTGTTACATTTGCAGCCTTTAATGCCTTAAGAAACTCTTCTTCAAAACCTTTATCTTCTATTTCAAAAATATTAATTTCAGATAGTTTTTTCTTTTTTAGAAACCTAATTAGTGAGTCAACATAACTCTCTTCTTTTTTACGACTTGAAAGTTCAAAATAATTTACAAAGATTGATTCATTTTGCAGTTCATCTCTGTATTCACGCATGCCAGCAAGAAATAAATAAAGCTTTAATTTATGATGTTTAAAATATGTACAAAGACCAAAATCTTCAGCCATAAAAACTTCACTACAGCCATTTTTCTTTAGAATCTTTGGATTAAATAGCTGATTTCCAAGTATTACAAAAAATTTACTTTTCATCTTTTCAAAGAATAGTTTACCATTGTAATGTAGAAGCTATAATTTTGTAAATCTTGAAGGGGGACAATGCATCAAGAAATATTAGATAGTGGTTTTATACCAAACCAAATATGTGAAAAGCTACCAGCAAGCTTTGATGATGTAGAAAACCTTGCGAGGGAATTACCAAAAGTGCTTGCAAATGAACAAATTGTTGAAAGAGTAGGACAATTAGAGCGAAATAAAGATATCAACAATTTAAATATCAGTGAACTGGAAAGAGCCATGCTACTGTATTCCTACATAGGTCATGCATATATGTGGGGAAAAAAACACGTTGAAAATACAATCCCTGCGGAGCTTGCTGTAACGTGGTTCGCTATATCTGAAAAATTAGAAAGACCACCTATCCTGTCCTATGCGTCATACGCCTTAAATAATTGGAAAATGCTTGATGACACAAAGCCTTTTGATTTAGAAAATATTGTGATTATGCAAAATTTTCTAGGAGGAGTAGATGAAGACTGGTTTATCATGATTCATGTTGCCATTGAGTATGAAGCAAAAGAAATATTATCAAATTTGAAATCCTACTTTCTTGAAAAAAACTTAGATCAATCATATTTACAGAAAGCATTAGATAGTATCAAAAAGATAAATGCGATTATGAATAGAATGCCAGAAAAATGTGATCCATTTATTTATTACAATCGAGTCAGGCCTTATATATTTGGCTGGAAAAATAATCCAGGAACACCTGACGGTGTAATTTACGAAGGCGTAGATGAATATGGTGGAAAACCACAGCTTTTTAGGGGGGAAACAGGCGCCCAAAGTTCAATTGTTCCTGCTTTGGATGCTCTTTTGGGAATCACTCATTCCAATGATCCTTTAAGAGAGTATCTTGATGAGATGAGATTGTATATGCCAAAAGAGCATAGGGAGCTGCTTAATGGCTTAGATCAATGGTCAAGAAATGAAAGAACTAAATTAGATCTAGATGAAAAATCAGTTACATTAATAAATGAATTGATAAAAGAAGTGCATATCTTCAGAGACAAGCACTTAGAGTATGCGAGAATTTATATCTACGAACAGTCCTTAACAAATAATTCAAATTCTAATATTGTTGGTACAGGTGGAACTCCATTCATGAAATATTTAGATAAACACTTACAGGAAACAATTCCTGCAAATGATTAAAAAGCTTGGGATTCCTAGAGAGGTAAAACAAGACGAAGGAAGAATTGCATTAATACCTCAACACATTACCCAATTTACTGGTCTAGCAGATATTTTTGTTGAAACACAAGCAGGATTAGGGTCTGGATTTACTGATCAAGATTACGAGGATGCTGGAGCAAAAATAATATATTCTGCTGAAGAGCTTTATGAAATTTCTGAAATTATATGTAAAGTTAAAGAGCCTCAACCTCAAGAACTGGAATTTCTAAATTCATCTCATGTATTGTTTGGCTACCTTCATTTATCATCAAATTTATCTTTAACAAAGGCACTACTTGATAAAAAGTTAACTGGTATTGCAACTGAAATGATAATGGAAGGAAAAGAATATCCTTTGTTGATTCCAATGTCAAAAATTGCGGGCAACTTAGCAGTTCAGAAAGGTATGCAATTTTTAGAATATTCATCTCAAGGTAAAGGGGTACTTCTTTCTGCAATTTCAGAAGAAAAAAGTTCAATAGTCACAGTTATAGGTTGCGGAGAAGTTGGTAGAGCTTCAATACAAAAATCTATTCAAATTGGTGCTTCGGTAATTGCGATTGATGTAAATGAGGATACTTTGAAAGATTTAAAAAATAAATACGGTGAAAATATTTCGACATTAGTTGGTGGAACTGAAGAAGCTGTAAATGCAATTAGATCAGCTGATTTGGTAATTGCTGCTGTTTTATTGCCTGGCAGAAAGCCACCAGTTGTTGTAACAGAAGAAGATATTAATGCAATGGAAAAAGGAACAGTCATTATTGATGTTGCTATTGACCAAGGTGGTTGTGTTGAGGGTGTTAAGCCTAATACACATAGTGAACCTTTTGAAATAAGAAACGGCGTAATTGTCTCTGCAATTGCAAACTTACCAGGAGCAGTCCCACGAACATCTTCTATTGAGCTATCAACAAATTTACAAAAATATGTTGACAATCTCTTGATTGAAAATTGGTTTGATAAATACAAAAATAATGAAAGCTTAAGACCGTCACTGCAAATACACAATGGACTTTTATTATCGGAAGAGGTTGCAGATAGTTTAAGCTTGACTTTGTCTAAGTTAGTTTAGGCATCCATTTTTTTCTTGATTTACTAAAGTTATCTATCTGGTCTGTGTATCCCAATGTTATATCAATTTTATCCAAACCTTCAAGAATTCTTTTTTGAGAAAAATCATCTAAATCAAATGAAAATTCTATCTCCTCACATTTAACTGTTTTATTCTCTATAGAAATTATGATGTTAGTACTTGGATTAGATTCAATTTTTGCAAAAAGTGTGTCTACTGTTTTTTGATTTGTCTCTATTGGTACAAGGCCGATGTTGATGGAATTTAGTCTAAAAATATCAGCAAATTTAGTTGAAATTATTGCATCGAACCCCCAGTCTTGCAAGCCCCAAGGTGCATGTTCTCTTGAAGAACCAGTTCCAAAATTATCTCCTGCCACTAAAACTCTAGACCCTTTGTATGCTTTATTGTTAAGGGGAAATTCTGGATCTTTCTTCCAGTCATAAAATAAGAACTCACCATAACCTGATCGCTCAACACGCTTTAGAAATTGTTTGGGCATTATTTGATCAGTATCAACATTAGACATGTTAAGTGGAAGCATGGTTGAGTTAATGGTGCTTAATTTCTTCAATTACAAGTCCCTAATATCAACAAATTTTCCATTTAAAGCTGCAGCAGCTGCCATTTTTGGACTTACTAAGTGAGTGCGGCCTCCGGCACCCTGCCTACCTTCATAGTTTCTATTTGATGTAGAAGCGCACCTTTCACCGGGGCTTAAAATATCTGGATTCATTCCTAAACACATTGAGCAACCTGCTTCTCTCCAATCAAAACCTGCTTCAATAAAGATTTTGTCCAGCCCTTCTTTTTCTGCTTGTTTTTTAACAAGAGTTGAGCCAGGAACAACCATTGCGCCAATTGTTTTTGAAACTTTTTTTCCTTTTACTACTTCTGCAGCTTCTCTTAAATCTTCAATTCTTCCATTGGTACAGCTTCCTATAAAAACTCTATCTAATTGGATTTCACTAATTTTTTCTCCGGGTTTTAAATCCATATATTCCAAAGCCCTTGATGCTGCTTCTTTCTCAGATTCATCATCAAAATCATTTGGATGGGGAATAGTATCATTTACAAAAATTACCTGTGAAGGATTTGTTCCCCAAGATATAGATGGTTCAAGTTCATCGGCGTTTATTGTTACAACTTTATCAAATACAGCATCTTTATCAGAGTGTAAATTTTTCCATTCATCAATAGCATCATCCCAGTCAGAATCTTTAGGAGCATAATTTTTCTCTTTTAAGTAATTGAAAGTTACTTCATCTGGCGCAATCATACCTGCTCTAGCACCTCCCTCAATTGACATATTGCAGATAGTCATTCTGTTTTCCATACTCATATTTTGAATAACATCGCCTATATATTCAATAACATGACCAGCACCTCCACCAGTACCAATTTTTTTAATGATTCCTAAGATTATATCTTTTGGCCCTACACCCTCAGATACATTTCCCACAACTTCAACTTTCATTGTTTTTGGTTTTTCCATTGCCAATGTTTGTGTAGCTAGAACATGTTCTACTTCTGAAGTTCCTATACCAAAAGCTAATGCACCGAACGCCCCATGAGTTGCTGTATGACTATCGCCGCATACAATGGTCATTCCTGGTTGGGTAATGCCTTGTTCTGGTCCAATAACATGTACAATTCCTTGTCGTGGATCGTTAATACCAAATAATGTAACTCCAAATTCTTCACAATTATTTTCTAGAGCTTCAATTTGGATTTTAGATAATGGATCTTTGATTCCTAATAGTCTATTTGAAGTTGGGACACCATGGTCGATTGTTGCAAGAGTCATTTCAGGATGTTTAACTTTTCTACCAGCTAGCCTTAAGCTATCAAATGCTTGAGGTGACGTGACTTCATGAACAAGATGTAAGTCGATAAATACCAAGTTTGTACTCTCGTCTAGAGACGCAACGAGGTGTCTGTCCCATATTTTTTCAAATAACGTTTTTCCCATTTCAGTTATAAATTATATATTTTTTTCTTTGTTTAATCCATAGGGATGTTTTTTGTTTATTATTTTCCATTTTTTTAATTCATTATCATTTAATCTGTGCTCATTTAAAATAAAACATCATGGAAACAATTATTGAAAAGTTTTTAGAAATTGCGATTATATTAGTAGCTGCCAAGTTTGGTGCAGAATTAATGAGAAGAATTAATCAACCTGCAGTAATAGGTGAGTTGGTTATTGGAATCATCATTGGCTATTACGGTTTAGGATTTCTTCCACATTTTGAATCTGGAGATGTCGTATCAACTTTAGCTGAGATTGGTGTAGTTCTTTTGTTGTTTGAAGTAGGACTAGAAACCAATTTAGATGAGTTTATAGAGTTAGGTTCAACAGCTTTACTTGTAGCACTAATAGGTGTTGTAGCACCATTCGCTTTAGGCTTTGGATCGATTTATGCACTTAATTTAGGTGGAGAAGATCAATTCGCAGTAGCCTTATTTGTCGGCGCAGCAATGACAGCTACCTCAGTGGGAATCACCGCGAGAGTGTTTGGTGATTTAGGTGCTTTAAAGTCAAGAGAAGCTAAAACAATTATTGGCGCAGCAGTTGTAGATGATATATTAGGTTTACTAATTCTTACTGTTGTTGCAGGAGTTCTAGGAAGTTCTGGAGATTTCTCATTAGTTGATCTTGGAATAATCAGCGCAAAGGCAGTAGGTTTTTTATTAGCAGTAGTAATAGTCGGAAGAAAACTTTCAAAACCAATATTCAACTTTTTTGTAAAAATACCTTCACCGGGAACATTTGTAACAGGTAGCTTCATATTTGCAATGTTACTTGGTGCAGCTGCCCACTTTGTAGGACTACACCCAATAGTTGGGGCCTTTGCAGGGGGTGTGGTTGCTGGCGAATCTGGTATGACACATAGGATTAGAGAAGAGATGAAGCCTCTTAATTTTTTACTTGTTCCAATATTTTTTGTATACATTGGTTCGGAAGTAAATATTCAAACTTTAGCTTCTCTTGATGTATTTTTATATGGAATGTTGGTGAGCTTATTAGCATTTGTTGGTAAATATGTCTCTGCATTAGGTGCTATGGGTAAAGGTCTCAATACTTCTCTAATTGGTATTGGAATGTCACCCAGAGGTGAAGTTGGACTCATATTTGTGGCTGTTGCAACAACAACACTTTCAGATGTAATTACTGG
>CACOLU010000007.1 GCA_902628045.1 uncultured Candidatus Actinomarina sp.
CATGCGTTTAATTGAGAGTTGCTCTATAATATTTTCTTTATTTTCATCATCTAAGAAAGAAGTCATATCTGTTTCAATATATCCTGGAGCAACTACGTTGGATGTAATATTTCTTGAACCCATTTCTTTACTAATTGATTTTGCTAACCCTATTAATCCAGCTTTTGATGCAGCATAGTTTGCTTGACCTTGGTTGCCTGATAGTCCAACTACAGATGATATGAATACAATTCTTCCCCATTTGTTTTTCATCATAAGCTTGATAGCTCTTTGTGAAGTATAAAAACTGCCAGTTAGGTTTGTCTGAATTACATCAAGCCATTCAGATTCTTTCATTCTTGGTAATATATTGTCTTTTGTAACTCCTGCATTATTGATCAAGATATCTACTGAGTTGTAATCTTTTTCTACTATCGAAAAGGCATTATCAACAGATTCAGTATTTGATATATCAATTTGAACTGCACTTGCACTTCCACCAGCATCAACAATTTCTTTAACAACATTATTGGCTTTGTCTTCTGAGTTAGCAAAACCTACTATCACATGAAAATTTTTTCCAAGTGATAAAGCAATAGCTCTTCCTATGCCCCTAGAGCCTCCAGTAATTAATGCTGTTTTCATATAAGATCTAATTTGTCAGGTATTTGATACTCAATCGCTCTTCTGATCGTATCAACAGCCTTTCCATCAAAATCAGGAAGTTTTGCATCAGAAGTATTTATAGGAGTTGTTCTTTCTCCTAAACGTAATGCACATGCCCCCCATGAAAGACCCGCACCTACTGCAGTAAAAATAGCAACTTCTCCACCTTTAATTTCACCTTCTTCTAAAGCATCTACTAAAGCAGTTGGAATTGAAGCTGCAGAGGTGTTGCCATATTTATGAACTTTCTTTATTGTGGTAGCGTTTGGAAGGCTTAACATTTTCTCTAACCCTTCTACTATTCTTAAATTAGCTTGATGAGGGATCAAAACATCTATATCTTCTTTTGTTAATCCAGATTTAGTAATCACTTCATCAGACGCTGTAGCCATTGCTCTAATTCCACCTTTAAAAATCTCTTGTCCATCAAACGTCCATGTAACTCTTGCTGCTTCATCTTTCTTAAACCTATCCATTGCTGAACCAAAGTTTGGAACTTCTAAAATATCTAACTTATCTGAGCTTAAACCATTGACAAAAGAAAATATTTCACCATCTTTTGGGGACTTACTTTCTTCAACAACAACTGCTCCAGCCCCATCTCCAAAGAGAACTGCTGTATTTCTGTCAGACCAATCAAGTAACCAAGTAATGTGTTCAGATCCTATCACTAAAGCCCTCTTGTATAGTCCACTTTCTACAAAAGCTTTTCCTTGTTCTAGTGCATATACAAAACCTGCGCATGCAGCATTAATATCGTAGACAGAGGCATTGACAGCGCCAAGTTTTCTTTGAACATGAGCCGCAGCAGAAGGGACAATACTGTCAGGAGTACATGTTGCGAGAATAACTACATCAATATCTTCTGGCGTTAAACCTGCACAAGCAATAGCATGTTTTCCCGCAACAGCAGCCATATCTGAATTGTTAACGTGACAAAATCTTCTTTCCTGGATTCCAGTTCTCTGCTGTATCCACTCATCAGAGGTGTCAACGAAAACAGCTAAATCATCATTTGTCATTATGTTGTCTGGTGCACATTTGCCCCAACCAGTTATAGTTGATTTCACAAAATCTCCCTATTTAAATATTATTCAAAGAGTCTAATGAATTAACAGTTTCAATACCCTTATTAGATATAGACTTTTTTACCATCCCAGCAGTTACATTTCCAGGTCCGATATGATACCACTTTTCTGGATTCACAATTTTTTCAATATTTAGAATTTGGTCATAAAACTTTACGCTATTGTCGATTTGGTCAACAAGCCTTTGTTTTATTGTCGTAAGGTCAGCTATATTTGCATCTACATTCATGTAAACATCAAATTTACCCTCTGCAAACTCAACTTTATTAACTATGTTTTGGACTTCTTGTTTCGCAGAAGAAACAAATTTTGAATGAAAAGCACCAGCAACATCAAGGGGTATCACTCTTTTTGCACCTAAATCAATTGGGTTTGACTTTAAGTAGTCTATGTCATCTTTCAATCCTCCAATTACAATTTGTGACCCATCGTTAAAGTTAGATATATTGATTGAAATTCCTTGATTATTGAGTATTTCAACAGCATCTATAGTTTGTTTAAGGTCTGATGTTAAAACTGCAGCCATCGTTGAGTTGGATTTTTCAACAGCTTTCTGCATAGAATCACCTCTCACAGAAATAATTTTTAATGCATCACGATAGCTTATGAATTCAGCAAGTGCTAGAGCAGTGTATTCACCTAATGAATGGCCTAAACCAACTTTTGGTAGACCAAGTTTTTTAAAAGTTTCTAATCCGTAACAGTAGGAAATTGCAAATATATACGGCTGAGCAATATTTGTTTTAGTAATCTCGGTTTGATCACTGCTTAAAATAGTATCTTTCAGGGACCAACCTAGAGTATCTTCAAACTCCTCAATTAAAAGATCTGGATATAAATCGAGCAACTCTTCGCCCATGCCCGCCTTCTGGGACCCCTGTCCGGGAAACATTGCTACCCAGTTCATTTTCCTATTTCTGAAATGGAAAATGCTATTGCTTTATCTTCTTCATGAGATAGAGATATGTGTACAGTATCAATATTTAGTTCTCTTGCTAGTTCTTTTGCTTTTCCAAATAGAAGAACTTCAGGCTTGCCTCCGCCACTAATTTCGATATCTTTCCAACCTAACTGTCTCCAACCTTTACCTAAAGATTTCATGACAGCTTCTTTTGCAGCAAACCTAACACCTAGTCTTTTAGCAGGGTCACTGAATCGGTTAGCATAAATTATTTCATTCTGTGTAAAGCATCTTTTTTCAAATTTTGTTTGAGACTTATTTAAAAGTTTTCTGACTCTATTTAAATCAACTTGGTCAACACCTATTCCATAAATCATTAGAACTTAGCTTCAATCTCAACTAATAAGTCACCCTTTTTTACAGGCTGGCCTTTTTCAATATTAAATTTTTTGATTTCACCATCAATAGGGGCTGTAATTACATTTTCCATTTTCATTGCTTCAAGAACAAATAACGAGTCACCTTTTTTAACTTTTTTTCCTTTTTTTGTCATTGTGTCCATAATTGTTCCCTGTATTTCAGCAAAAATTATTCCTGGGTTTTTAATATTACCCGTGAGGTCCATGCCTACTTTTTTAGGACGTTGAGGCGCTAGAGTTGGATTAGTTGTGTCATCCAAAGATATATTTACCTTACTAGGTCTATCAGAAGAAACTTCATTCTCTTCAATCTCACGTATTTCAAAATTTTCTTCTAAAAACTTTACGTGTATCTGACTGTTAACAAATTCTTTAGTTTTTAAAATATCAATTAATAAGTTTATGGTCGTCGGTATACCTCCAATGATATATTCTTCAAGGCACCTAATTCCTTTAGATCTTGCTTCTTCCCTTGAAACACCCCAAACAATTAATTTTGAAATAAGGTTGTCATAATAATGGGTAATTTGAGTACCTGTTCTTGCCCATCCATCAATACGCACACCATTTCCAGTTGGTTCTCTATATTCAGTAATTGTTCCGGGAGTTGGTAAGAAGTTGTTATTAGGGTCTTCTGCATTAATTCTAAATTCTATACTGTGTCCTCTAGGGTCAAGCTCATAATTCTCAATAGAGTTACCAAGTGCAATTTTTATTTGTTCTTTGACAAGGTCAAGACCATACCTCATTTCAGTTACAGTATGCTCTACCTGTAATCGAGTATTCATTTCAAGGAAATAAAAGTTTTCATCGCTATCAGCAAGGAACTCTACTGTTCCTGCATTTACATAATTTGAACTAGCTGCAATTTTAAGTGTAAACTCTTTTAATTTTTCTCTACCAAATTCAGAAAGCCATTCAGGAGGGCTTTCCTCAATTAACTTTTGATTCCTTCTTTGCAGCGAGCAATCTCTTTCGCCTAAATATAAAATATTTCCATATTTATCAGCAAGAATTTGAGTTTCAACGTGTCTTGCTGGTTTTATAAATTTTTCAACATAAACCTGATCAGATCCAAAATAAGCTTCACTTTCTCGTTTCACAATATCAAAATTTTCAAGAAGTTCATTTTCATTATGAACAATCCTTAATCCTTTTCCTCCACCACCATGCGCAGCTTTTAATGCAACAGGGTATCCAAAACTTTCAGCATCCTTTATAGCTTCTCTTTGAAACCTAGAGGGCTTTAGCTGTCCTGGTACAGGATTAAGTCCAATTTTCGAAACTAATTTTCTTGATTCAATTTTGTCACCCATTGATTTAATGGTCTCAGGTTTAGGTCCTATCCAAGTAATTCCTTTTTTTTCTATAGCTTTTGCAAAATCAGGGTTTTCTGCGAGAAATCCATACCCTGGATGAACTAAATCTGCATTTGTCTCTTCTGCAGCTTTAACTAATTTTTTTAAATTCCTATAGCTCTCTGCAGGTAGAGAGCCTCCAAGGTAATAAGATTCATCAGCTCTTTTTGTATGCAATGCATCTTCATCTGCATCGGAATAAACAGCAATAGTATGTAAATCCATTTCTTTAGCGGATCTAATTATTCGTAAAGCTATTTCACCTCGGTTTGCGATAAGGATTCTTTTTTGAGTCATATTTACTTCAATTTAAAAGCCAAGCCCATTGCCAAAATAGACTTAATAGCATCTCCTATCAAAAATGGAACAACCCCAATTGCAATAGCATTTGATAATGAAGTATTTAAAATTATCATCAAACCAGAAACACCTGCAATATATATAGTCATTGAACCAAGCAGAATTGCCAATATTGGCTTAGAAGAAAATACTCCTACCACATAAGCTGCTAGAAAAAACCCTATTATATATCCTATTGTTGGACTCTTTAAGATTGCAAGGCCAGCGACACTTGCTGAAAAAAATGGAAGACCCGACATTCCTATAAATAAATACATCAACATACTGATTGCTCCAAAAGTACTACCTAATATTAGGCCCGATAAAAGCACAACAAACGTTTGACCTGTAATTGGAACAGGTGAAATTGGAATAACAATTCGTATTTGAGCACTCAGTGCAGTTAATATTGCAAAACCTAAGGCCAAAAATAAATTTCTTGTAATACTGCCTTTTTCTACCCATGTAATTGCAATATTTTTAGAGGGGTATGTTTCCATGCTTATCTCCTAACTCTCCTTTATTTATCAAATCTTTAAATGAGTCAATAACTACTTTTCTTGTCTCACTTGGTTTTATAATATTGTCAATTAAGCCCAATTGTGCAGCAATATCAGGATTACTAAATTTATCATTGTACTCTGCAACTAACTTTGACTTAAGCTCTTCTTGATTGTCGGCGGTTGCTAATTCTTTTTTATATATTATGTCAACCGCTCCTTCAGCCCCCATAACCGCAATTTCACCACTTGGCCACGAAAATAACTTGTCAGCACCAAGCCCTATTGAGTCCATAACAATATATGCTCCTCCATACGCTTTTCTTATAATTACACATACCCTAGGAACTGTCGCTTCTGAGTATGCGTATAATAGTTTTGCACCACTTCTTATAATTCCACCGTGTTCCTGCTCAACTCCAGGTAAAAATCCAGGAACATCAACCATAGTTAGAATAGGTATGTTGAATGCATCACAAAACCTTACAAATCTTGCTGCTTTTTCTGAAGCTTTAATGTCTAGAACTCCTGCAAGCTCCATTGGCTGGTTAGCCACTATTCCAATTGTGTTTCCATTTACTCTTGCAAAAGTTGTAATAATGTTGAGTGCATAGTTACTTTGAATCGGATAGTGCTCTCCATCATCTGAAATATCTGAAATTATTTTTGCCATATCATATGGCTGATTTCTATTTTCTGGTATAAAACTATCTAAAGATTCTACTGTTCTTGAAGGATCATCTTCTGTAATGAATACAGGAGGTTTTTGTGAAGAGGACTGTGGTAGAAAGCTCATAAGATAACGAATCTCTTCAAACGCTTGTTTTTCAGATTCACAAATCTGATGAGACACGCCCGATTTAGTACCGTGCGCTTCTATTCCACCTAATTCTTCATATGAAACCTCTTCTCCAGTAACAGTTTTAACAACGGCAGGTCCTGTTACATATAGCTGTCCTATATCTTGTACTTGAAAAATAAAATCAGTAAGTGCTGGGCTGTATACTGCTCCACCAGCAGAAGGACCAACTACAACAGATATTTGTGGAATTTTTCCAGAAGCTTCAACATTTTTCTTAAAAATTTGAGCATATCCATATAAAGAAGAGATTCCTTCCTGAATTCTTGCTCCACCAGAGTCTTTGATTCCAATAATTGGAGCTCTAGCTTCTAATGCATGATCCATCACCTTTAGAATTTTTTTAGATACAACTTCGCCCAGACTTCCCCCCATGACAGAAAAGTCTTCGCTAAATACAAATACTGGACGTCCATGAATTGTGCCAGTACCAGTTACAACTGCTTCTCCATCAGGATTTTCTTCAGATGTAACATGTTGATCTATTTCGCTAAAAGAGCCTTCGTCCAATAGTAAATTCAGCCTTTCGTAAGCTGTTAATTTTCCTTTTGGATGCTGTATCTTTTTAGCTTTTTCATCACGAATTTCAGCTAAATTATCGTCTGACATGACCATCTTTCCTGTTTATTGTTAATGTATGTATTTGACCTATATATATGTAAAGAAGTAACACTATGAAAACCTTTTTTTTTGAATCTATTTTCAATACACAGGAATATGCACTAAGTGAACTATCAAACGAACCGATTCTTGTAATTAGCTACTCTCAGAAAAAAGGCAAAGGCACATCAAATAGAACATGGTTAAATGCAGATCAAGCGTTGGCATGTTCACTTGCAGTAAAACAAGAAGATATAAGACTTAAACATACACTTATTCCACTTCTTTCGGGCTTGGTATTTACAGAAGTTCTTAAAGATATAAATCTCAGTTTAAAGTGGCCAAACGATATTGTTTTAAACAATTTAAAAGTTGGTGGAATACTTGTTGAAAAGTCTGAAAACAACATTTGCATTGGAATGGGAGTTAATTATTTTTGGGAAAAACCAGAAACACCTGGAGCAGGTTCTCTCTTTACAAAAAAACAAGAGGACTCACTAATAAATGTACATGCAGAAAAATGGGCGGATATAATGTTGGCCTCACTTGCTAAAAATAATTTTGACTTAGGAAAATACAAACAAAAGTTACAAACGCTAGGAAAAATTGTTGAATACCCTGAAGGTAGAGGATGGGCTGAAGATATAAATGAAGATGGATCTCTAAAAATAAAATCAACTGATGGAGATTTCATTAATTTAACCTCGCCCTTAATTTCTGAAGTAAATTAGTTATTATTAAGCAGGAGAGAAATGAAACAGCTAGTAGTTGAAAAAAACAATCCCACACCAATATTATGGGATACTCCTATCCCAAACCCTGGTCCTGGTGAGATACTTATAAAAAACCATTATTCAGTAGTTTCTTCAGGAACAGAGCTAGCTGCTATTGAAGTAGCGAACACCTCTGTTACGGATAAACTTCAAAACAGTTCAAATATTGATAAAGGATTAAACTTATTAAAGAAAGAGGGCTTTAGAGCAGTCTGGAATGCTGTATTTCCAAAAAACCTTCTTCCACTTCAGCTTGGATATAGTTCAGCAGGGGAAGTTGTCAGAGTTGGACAAGGTGTAAGTGCATACCATGTTGGAGATAAAGTTGTCTCTAATGGAGGGCATGCGGAGTATGTTGTTGTTAGTGAAAATCTATGTAGTCGAATTGATAAAAATACAGACATCAAAGAAGCAGCCTTCACTGTCTTAGGAAGTATTGCACTGCATGGTCTTAGGCTATCTGAGACAACCCTTGGATCAAAAGTAGTTGTCATAGGTCTTGGAGTTATTGGACAATTAGTATGCAGGCTAGCTGAAGCGCAGGGTTCCGAAGTAACTGGAATAGATCCTGATCCTGAAAGATCTAAATATGGAGATAATTTTTTTACTTCTGCAGATGATGTTGAACTGAAAGATGTTGATACTGTGATTATCACTGCTGCGACAAGCAGTAATGAACCTATAGAATTAGCTACAAAAATTTCCCGTAATAAAGCAAAAATTGTTGTTATTGGTGATATTCCTTTAAATATTTCTAGGAATGATTTTTACTATAAAGAACTTGAACTTGTTGTTTCAAAATCTTATGGTCCAGGAAGATACGATAAACAATACGAAGCGTTAGGAAATGATTATCCAATTGAATATGTGCGCTGGACCGAAAATAGAAACTTTGAAGCATTTACAAAACTTTTGTCACAAAAACAAATTTATCTGCTCGACTTAGTATCTGAAGAAATAGCATTTGAAGATGCGCCAAGTGTATATGAAAAATTTGAAGATGAGATTAAACCATTATCAGTAGTACTGAGATACAACATAGAGGCTGAACCAAAAATTGAAATAGAAAATGATTTGCAACCAGAACCAAAAACATCAAAAGTAAATGTAGGCATATTGGGTGCTGGAAATTTTGCAGCTACAACAATAATGCCAGCCCTTAAAGAGTTGAAAAGAGAATGCAAAGTTCTTGGGATAGCATCATCAAAGGGTTTAAGTGCAGAGTCATTAGCAAAAAGCTTTAAGATTAGTAATAAATATCCTACTGAAGAAGAGATATTAAATGCTGGTGAAATAGATGCGGTTCTTATATTAACACCTCACTACAACCACTCAGATTTAGTAATAAAAGCATTAAATAAAGGAAAAGCTGTATATGTTGAAAAACCCTTAGCTTTAGAAATGCAGTCAATTACAGATATTGAAGAGAGTATTTACAGATCTGAAAATCCAAAATTGTTTATTGGTTTTAACAGACGATTTTCAAAATCAGCACAATTTATCAAACAAAAATTGATTGATCATCCAGCAAATAGTATAAATCTACGATTTAGTGTTCCACCTCTTGACAGCGATCACTGGACAAACATTAAAGAAATTGGTGGGGGAAGAATAGTTGGTGAAGCAGTTCATGGCATTGATTTGGCTTGTTATTTGTTTGATTCACTTCCTCAAAGCATTTCTGCATCTGCACCAGTTGATAAAACAAATAATATGGTTAAAGATAATCAAGTTTTCATAAACATTAATTTTGTAAACGGCTCTCATGCTTCTCTGCAGTATTTTTCTGAGGCAAATCAAATATTAAGTAAAGAACGAATAGAAGTCCATGGCAATGGTAATTCTTACATTCTTGAAGATTTTAAAATGCTAAGATATCTAGAGGGCGCACAAGATAGAAGCAAAGTATTTTCATCAGGCAAAGGACACAAAGAATCTTTAAATATCTTCTTTGATTATGTAAGAGATAAATCGCAGAACCCTTTTACTTGGGAAGAAATTAAAGCTGTGTCCAAAGCAGCAATTATTGCTCAAGATCATATCAATTCAGGACAACAGCATAGCGTTTAGTTTTTAAAGAGCGGCCTCGGCAGGATTCGAACCTGCGACACCAGGTTTAGGAAACCTGTGCTCTATCCCCTGAGCTACGAGGCCAATTAAATTCTGATATCATTAGTATCAAAATAGATTTCGGCTTATAGGTACATTATGTTAGCAGTAGACGTTAAAAATATTAAGAAAACTTTTATCAGTAAGCAAGATACTGTTGAAGCTGTAAAAGATGTAAGTTTTCAAGTAAAACAAGGAGAAATCTTTGGATTACTTGGGCCAAATGGTGCAGGTAAATCTACAACAATTTTAATGATTACTACATTATTAAGTATCACTGGAGGAAAGGCCTCTGTTTTAGGTATAGATGTTGCTACAAAAGATAAAGAAGTAAGAAAAAAAATTGGTGTAGCACTTCAAGACACAGGTTTAGATAATCTTTTAACAGGAAAAGAGCTTTTTTTTACAACATGTAGGTTATGGGGATATTCTAAAAAAGATTCTGAAGTTAGGACAAACCAACTTTTAGAACTTGTAGGATTGTCTGAAGCCGCCGACAGAAGAGTAAAAACTTATTCAGGAGGCATGAAGCGAAGATTAGACTTGGGTTTAAGCTTAGTTCATTCTCCAGAAATTCTTTTTTTAGATGAACCAACAACGGGTTTAGATCCAGGATCTAGAAGAGTTTTATGGGATGAAATTAAAAGACTTCGTGATAATGGAGTAACAATTATTCTCACAACACAATATCTTGAAGAAGCTGATGAGTTAGCTGACAGAATTGCAATTATTGACGAGGGTTTAGTTGTTGCAGAGGGAACATCAGACGAATTAAAAGCGGGTATAGGTGGTGATGTAATAACTTTTGTATTTGAAACTAATGATGATTTAGAGAATGCAAAAAATATTCTTAAAAACACAGTCCAAGAAAAAAATGAATTAAGAATTACAGTTGAGGATGGTGCATCGAAAATCCCAGGATATATAAAAGACCTAAGTAGTAACGGAGTAGAAGTAAGTTCAGTTTCAGCAAGCAAACCTACTTTAGATGATGTATTTCTTGAAGTAACTGGATATAGACTTGAAGGTTCGGAAGATATTAAAAAAGTACAAGAAGAGAGTAAGAGATAATGAATCAAAATAGATCTTTTATAGTGCAATTACAAATTTTGACAAAACGAATGCTTCTAAGAGTTATAAGAAGACCGCTTGCTGAACTACCAAATTTAATTATTTCTGCATTTTTCTTATTTGTATACGACGGTGCCTTAGGCGGTGTTTTTGGTGGGACCGCTAGTGGGACACCTTTTGATTTTGCCAAAGGAAATTTTATAAATTTTATTCTTCCAGTTTCAATAGTATCAGCCTCTTTGAGTGGTGCAGCATCAGGAATTTATTTGGTTGAAGATATTGAATCTGGTGTTTTTAAACGTTATCAAAGTATGCCAATCTCTAGATGGGCTATCATTTTGGCACCAATGAATGTGGGTGCATTAAGAGTTTTATTGCAATCAGGTTTGATATTATTAATTGGCATAATAATTGGTGCAGATCCTGTAGTTGGTAATATTGGATTTTTGGTAGTTCTCTCTGTTGCCTTTATTTGGGGAATGGGTTTCGCTGGATACTCAGTAGCAGCAGGAATTAAATCGGGTTCTTCACAAGGAGCTCAAGCTGCTACTTTTTTATTTTTCCCAGCTATTTTTTTGGCACCAACATTTGTTCCAAGAGAAGCCCTAAAAGGGTGGCTTGAAACAGCTGCAGCATATAACCCAACAACATATGTTATTGAAGCCATGAGAGCAGTTATGGTTGATGGTTGGGAACTTGATGTTTTATTTAGAGGATATCTTGCTGCTGGATTATTTGCTGCACTAACCCTTACCCTTGCGGTTATTTCAGCTCGAAAGGCTACTGAAAAAGCATAAATACTGCTTTGAGTAGTAAATAAAATTTATTACTCTATATAATTCGTAAGGATAAATATGGAAACAAATTTAAAAGCAACTGTAAGAGATAATACTGGATCTGCTCAATCAAGAAGAAGTAGGGGTGGAGGCAATATTCCAGCTGTTGTTTATGGTTTGGGTATGGAACCAGTCTCAGTCGAAATAGATGCTAGAGAATTTACAAATGCTTTAAAAACTGATGCTGGTTCGAACGTAATTTTTAATTTAGAAGTTGGCAAGGATAAATACACTGCACTTGCTAGAGAAATACAAAAACATGTTTATCGTAATGAATTTTTACATGTTGACTTCATTCAAATAGATCTTACAAAGACTGTTGATGCTGATGTACAAGTAAACTTTATTGGAACGCCTATGGGAGTAAAAGAAGAAGGTGGAATTGTTCAAACAATTAATTCATACATCACCATTTCAGCTCTTCCTACAAATATTCCTACTTCTCTCGATTTAAATATTTCTGAATTAAATGTTGGAGATAACTTAGCTGCTGGAGATGTATCATTGCCTGAGGGTGTAGAGCTAGCAGATGCAGAAGATGATTCAATTTTAATTACAATTACTGTACCAAGAGCAGCAATTGAAGAGGAAGAAGATATTGAGGGTCTTGAAGGCGAAGAAGTAGAAGGTGAAGAGGGAGACGAGAGTGAATCCTCTGAAGAGACTGTTGAGGAAGAGTCCTCAGATGAATCTGGAGAATAACAAAACATTATTTGTTGGTCTCTGGAATCCGCAAGATAAATACTCAAAGACGCGTCACAATATTGGTGCTGATATTCTGATTCATTTTTGTAAGAAAAATAATTTAGAATTTCAACTCGACAAGAATAGAATTTACAATTTTTCATCAGCTGAAATCAATGGAACTAATGTTGAAATGATCTTACCCATGGTTTCAATGAACAATGCTGGGGATGCACTAAAAAGTTATTTTAAATACAATAAAAAAGAAAATACAGAAGTGGTTGTTATTCATGATGATATTGATCTTGCATTTGGGCGGTTAAGAATTAAAAAAGGAAGTTCAGATGGTGGTCATAATGGAATTAAATCAACAAATAAAGTTTTAAATTCTGAAGATTATTACAAATTAAAAGTAGGAGTAGGAAGACCTCCACAAGGAATTGACCCAGCTGATTTTGTACTGTCAAAGTTTTATAATGAAGAAAAGGAAGAGGTAGAATTTTTGATAGAAGATTCAGTTGATATCTTAAATACCTTTCTAAAGGATAAAGAATTAGCCATCAGAAATGCTTCTGAGCGCAGAATTATTGATGTGATTTGATGAAAAAATACATACCAGACTTATTAGCTTTATTTCGTATTTTCTCTGCTCCGGTAATTTTATACTTATTATTACTCGATGGAACTGATGAAGGCTTAATGTTGGTTCCAGCAATAATTGCTTTTATTGCTGCTTGGACCGACTTTTTTGATGGCCGGCTGGCAAGAAAATGGGATGTGTCTTCAAAGATGGGAGCATTTCTAGATACAATTGCAGATAAAATTTTCATCACTTTTATATTTGTTGGTTTTACGTATATTGAAAGAGTCACTATCTGGGTTACAGTTTTACTTATTGCTAGAGAATTTATTATTACTGGTTTAAGAGGTCTCGCAGGTAATGAGGGAATAATGATTCCTCCTAGCAAATTTGGTAAAGCAAAAGCAAGCCTTCAGTTTTGGGCTATCGGCTTTGTAATGATGGATTTTCCACTTACTATCCTAAGTTTTACAATTGCAGATTTATTTGTTCTGCATGCTTTAATTTTTTCATATATATCTGGTTACCAATATATATCTGGTTATTTAAAGCAAACTAAATGAAATACAACAATATTTTTATTACCGGTTCCACGGGAGTTGTTGGTAAACCACTGCTAAGAAAAATAGTTGATCAAGGACATAATGTTTTTGCACTTTCAAGATCAAAGAATAACGATCACTTGTTTTCAAACCTTGGAGTAACAAAGATTGAAGGAGATCTATTTTCAGAATCAACTTATGATCATCTCTCTGACAAAAATATAGATGCAATTTTTCATATTGCAGGTGTTAACAAAATGTGTTCTAAGAATCCGAATGGGATGTTTAAAGCAAATATAGAAGGCACTAAACAAATGCTTGAACTTGGAAACAGGTTAAAGATTACAAAATTTATTTATACATCTTCTGCTGTCACTCTAGGTGAAGAATTAGAAACAGTTGGAAGTGAGTTATCAGAACATAGAGGTTACTTTCTTAGTAAATATGAAGAATCAAAGTTTTTAGCTGAAAAAGAAGCATTTGAATACGATAAAGACTTTGAGTTTGTATCTGTTAATCCCTCTTCTGTTCAGGGCCCTGGCCGTGTATCAGGAACAGCAAAATTATTAATATCCACGCTTAATAAAAAATATCCACCTTTGATAAAGAATAATATCTCAATTGTTGATATTGATGACTGCACAGATGGACACTATCAAGCCTTATTAAATGGGGAAGCCAATGAAAGGTATGTTTTAAATAGTTTTCAAACAACAAGTGAAGAGTTGCTCTCGAAACTTAAGTCATTATCAGAATGGTCAGGCAGGCCAATGTACATTCCAAAACTAGGTCTGAAATTTATTGCACCATTGGGGGACCTTTATAAGCTAGTATCTAGTTCAACCCCATTAATCTGTAGTGAGTCAGCAAGAGTTTTAACACACGGACATATTTATGACGGTTCTAAAGCTGAGGAAAAATTAAATATAAACTATATTGATTTAGAAATGTTTATGAAAAAAACTATCAATTGGTTAATTGATGAGAGCTACGTTAATCTAAAAAAAATTTAAGCTATGAATGTAGAAACATTCAATTATTCTCCAGAATCTTTAGCACCGTTCTTTTATTTAAATAAAAGAGATAGAAAAAATATTTATGTTTTTTCAAGAGAAAAAGAGGCTCTAGAATTTTACAACAATTTTTCTAATTTTGTACCTGAGACATCTCATTTTCCTGCATGGGATACTTTGTCTTATGACTCATTTGTACCATCTCTAGAGATACAAGGGAAAAGACTTCAAACGCTTCACAATCTTCTTGTCAACGATTCTTTTGATGTTTCAATGAGTATGAAATCCTTTACTCAAAAAATATTTATTAACGGTTTAGACGTAATAGATATGCAAATTGGACAAGAAGTAGATTTTGAAAATTTAATAGAAAATCTTACTTTCCTGGGATATGTAAATAAAGACAGGGTTGAGTCTAGAGGAACATTTTCTATTCGTGGTGGGCAGATTGATATTTATCCGCTTAATAGCGAATACCCAATAAGAATTATTTTTAACGGTGATGAAGTTGTCGAATTAAAATTATTTGATTACATCACCCAAAGATCAATAAAAAATATAAAAAAAGTTTTAATAACTCCTTCATCTGAATTGTTTCAAATAAATCAAGAAGATATTTACAAATCATTAGGAATACAATCAAAAAAAGATTTAGATGAATACGAATTATTTCAATTTTCGCAAAATTTAGAAAATTTTAAATCGTTACTAGATTTTGCACCAGATGATATAAGCATTAATATTATTGACTTTAATTCATGCAAAGAAACTTTTAGTGAACTTCAAAAGATTGAAGAAGATAGTTTTAATAATTTACAAAAGTTTTTTTCTTTGAAAGTATCAAAAATGAAATCAAGGTATGTAAACACATTTACAGAAATAAATAAATTCGAAACTATTTTTTATGCCACAAATGATCTAGAGAACATCAGCAATGTACCACAATATTTAGATGACTTAAGTACTGATAATGTTTTGCAAAAGATTAATGGTTTAGCAAAGGTTTATTTATCCAGTATTAATAAAAAAATTATAGAAAAGTTCTCAGGAATAACTAATTTACAAATTGTTGAGCATCCGTTTTCATACTCAGCAGTGTTTCCAGAGATGAGTATTGCAGTTATTGATGAATCATTATTTACTAATAGAAAACAAAAAGATAATAAAGTTAAACACAGGAAATTAAATGAGGAATCAATCCTTGTCCCAAATACTTATGTTGTCCACAAGTTTCACGGTATAGGGCTTTATGAGGGAACTGAAGTTAAAAAAATTAAAAATGTGGATAAAGACTACCTATCGATCAAGTTTGGAGGAACGGACAGGCTTTATGTACCGTCTGATCAGATTAATGAACTCGAAGTTTACGTAGGTGGTGAAAACCCAAGATTATCAAGATTAGGTGGTGGAGAGTGGGAGCGAGCAAAAGAAAAAGCAAAACAAAATGCAAAAGTTATAGCTGATAGAGTTTTGAATCTTTACAAATTAAGGAAAATTGAAAATAATAGTCTAATTATTGATGAGGATACCCCATGGCAGGCAGAGATAGAAAGTGATTTTGAATATGTCGAAACTCCAGATCAGTTAACTGCAATAAATGATGTAAAAGAAGACTTAGGTAAAAACACTCCAATGGATAGATTAATTTTTGGAGATGTTGGATATGGAAAGACGGAAGTTGCACTTAGAGCAGCGGTAAAAGTAGCTTTTTCAGGAGGACAAGTTGCAGTTCTTGCACCTACGACAATTCTTGTCCAGCAGCATATTGAAACTTTTGTTAATAGATTAGAAAATTATCCATTAAACATTAAACACTTAAGCAGATTTGTAAAAAAGAAGGACTTAAAAGAAATTATTAAAGGTGTCAAAGATGGAACTGTGGACATTGTTATCGGAACACATAGACTATTAAGTGACGATGTTACATTTAATAATCTGAAGTTAATTGTAATTGATGAAGAACACAGGTTTGGGGTAGAAGCAAAAGATAGACTACAGAATTTAGCCTCTCAAGTCCATAAGTTAACATTAACTGCGACTCCAATTCCAAGAACACTTGAACAGTCTCTTATGGGAATTAGAGAAACATCAAGAATTGAAACACCCCCAGAAAATAGATTAGAAACATTAACTCATGTTGGCAGTGTTGATGAGTCAGCTATTGCTTTAGCTATTCAGAGAGAGATTTCAAGAGGAGGCCAAGTTTTCTTTGTGCTTAACAGAATAAGTGAACTTGAGGAATGGATGAAAGTTATTTCAAAACAATTTACAAACTTAAATCACAAAATTCTACATGGCCAATTATCTGCAGAGCAAATTGAAAATACAATGCAAGATGTTTGGGACCGTAAAATTGATGTTTTGTTTGCTACCACAATTGTGGAAGCTGGAATTGATCTTCCAAAAGTGAATACTCTAATAACACTCAGGTCGGAGTTACTAGGTATGTCACAACTCTATCAACTTAAAGGTAGGGTTGGAAGAAGAGGAGATCAAAGTTTTGCGTATTTCTTTCATTCTAGCAATTTAGGGATAGATGCAGAATTAAGGTTAGACGCAATAAAATCCGTTGGTCAGACTGCTACAGGATACTCATTGGCTATGAAAGATTTACAACTCAGAGGTTCTGGAAGTATTTTAGGTGATCTACAATCAGGTTTTATCGCTAATGTCGGACTAAATATTTTTAATCAGTATGTTCTAGAGTCTTTAGATGAATCAATAGAGTCAGTAAAGCCAGTTGTAAAACCAGATATAAAATTAGATTGTTTCTGGGGATCCTCAATTCCCAAAAGCTATGTAGAAGCTGATTCTGAAAGAATAGATATTTATAAAAGACTTGAACATTCCCACCATACAAAAGTTGATGAAGTCAGAGATGAAATTATCGATAGGTTTGGTGAACTTCCTGAGGTATCTAATAACTTGCTCATTACTGCAAAGATAAGATCTGTTTTGAGTGAAAAAAATATTTTAAGGTGCAAAATAAAAGAATATCAGATTGAACTGTTTCCAATTGACTTAACTGAAGAAGTAAATTTGAGGATTAAAACATTAGATAAAAAGTTTATCTTTAGAAATAAACGCTTGGTTTTAAATTTTAAGGATGTCTTAACTCCAGACAGTGTATACGGAATATTAAATAGTAATCTTTAATTATGAATGAGTTTGATGAACTTATAGGTATTGTAAAAAAGCTCCGAGAAGAATGTCCCTGGGATATGGAGCAAACACACGAATCGCTATCAAGACACCTAATTGAAGAAGCTTATGAATTATTGGACTCTCTTGCAAGCATTGAAGAAAAAGATTCAAATTATGAACTTGTAAAAGATGAATTAGGAGATCTGCTACTCCAAATTTTACTTCATTCAAAAATTGCTGAGGAAAATAATAAATTTGCAATAGTTGATGTAATAAACTCACTTCAAGCAAAATTAATCGAGCGTCACCCGCATGTTTTTAGTGATGTAAAACTTGATAGCGCTGACGAAGTAGAAAAACAATGGGAGTCAATAAAACAAAAAAATAGCGATTCGTCAATATTTGATGATATAAATAGTAAATTACCATCTATAACTAGAGCCTTCAAAACACAAAGAAAAGCAAAAAAACTTAATCTTTCCTATTCAAGCTACGAAGAAGCTCTTGATGATTTACTTTCTGAAGTAAAAGAGTTAAAAGAAGCTAAAAATTTGAATGAGCGTAAAAGCGAAATTGGGGATGTTTTATTTGCCATTGTTAATGTATGTAGATATTTAGATGCTGATCCTGAAATACAACTAAATAAATCAACTCAAAGATTTATTAAAAGAGCCCAATATGTTGAAAAACATATTGAAGATGATTCTGACTTAGAAAAATTATGGGTAGAGGCTAAGAAAACGGAAGAAAAGTAACAAATCAAACAATTTGTGCTAGATTTTAAGTAACAGGGTTATGAATAAAAAAATTACACATATATATGCTAGGTATATCCTAGATTCTCGAGCTAATCCTACTGTTGAAGTAGAGCTAACACTTGATGATGGAAGCCGGGGCCGTGCAGCTGTTCCTTCAGGAGCTTCAACGGGAAGCTTAGAGGCTTTTGAATTAAGAGATGGGTCAGAAGACTTTAACGGAAAAGGTGTAAATAAAGCAATCAAAAATATAAACTCTCTGATAGCTGACACATTAATTGGAAGTGATGCCGATGACCAGTCAAAAGTTGATCAAATTCTTCTCGAACTAGATGGAACAAAAAATAAAAGCAAACTTGGGGCAAATGCAATCCTTGCTGTTTCAATGGCAAATATGGTTGCTTTTGCAAAATCATCAGAAAAATCTATATATGAACTAATTCCCAATATTTATGGAGACCCGTCTTTGCCCGTTCCTTTTATGAATATTTTGAATGGTGGTGCGCATGCTGATAATTCTGTTGACATTCAAGAGTTTATGATTGTTCCCCACGGTTTTACAAGATTCGACGAAGGTTTGAAAGCAGGTGTTGAGGTATATCACATATTAAAGAAAAGATTGAAAGATAAAGGATTAGCAACAAACGTAGGAGATGAAGGTGGTTTCGCTCCAAACTTTAAATCATCAAAAGAAGTTTTAGATGAAATAATGCTCTCAATTGCAGAAGCTGGCTACAAACCATCTGAACAAATTTCTCTAGCATTAGATGCTGCTGCATCTGAATTCCATAAAGATGGTGTATATATGATTGAAGGCAACAGTTTGACTAATACAGAGATGTCTGATTATTTAGTAGACCTTACAGACTCTTATCCGATAGTTTCTATCGAAGATGGGCTTGCAGAAGATGATTGGGAAGGTTGGAAATACTTAACTTCCAAAATAAACGACTCTACACAACTTGTTGGTGATGATTTATTTGTTACCCAGGAAGAAGTGCTTCAAAAAGGGATTGATGAAAATTGCGGCAATGCAATTTTAATTAAAGTAAACCAAGTCGGAACGATTACTGAGACTCTAAATACCATGGGGTTAGCAAGTAAGAACGCTTACTCTAGCATGGTTTCACATAGATCTGGAGAAACTGAGGATTCGTTTATTAGTCATCTAGTTGTCGGAACTTCTAGTGGGCAGATTAAGACTGGTGCACCTGCTAGATCAGAACGAACTGCAAAATATAATGAGCTTTTAAGAATCGCCGAAACAATTGGTTTCGAAAACTTTAACAATTCAAAATGGCAAGTTTAAAATTAATTGGAAATAATTTATTTTCCAGATTATTAATCTTTGCTTTAATTTCATCCTTCCTTTTCTTTATATTTGATACATATCAGGAAAGTTATGAAAAATTAAAAGTTTTACAAAACTCACTTGAGGACAGACAGGAAGAAATTGTTTTATTGCAAAATCAAATAGATGATTGGAATCAACAGATTTCAGACCTAGATGATCCAGAAAAAGCTGAGCTTATTCTTAGAAAGAGAGGCTATGGAGAGCCAGGTGAAGTTTTATATCGATTTGAAGTTCCTGAACCAGTAACTCCAATTGAGGAAACTTTAAAGTCAGATAGGGGTAAGAGTTTTATAGAGTATGTAATAGATTATGTGGTTGGTAAAGAAGGTGAGTAAGGATTCTAAAATCGTACAGCAACAAATTGGAAGAAAGCTTAGAAGCGATTCAGAAGTAAGTTGCAGATGTCATCTTGATATTCCAGCAGTTATAAAAGTTCCTCCAAAATTAAATGATGGAACTCCATTTCCGACTACTTATTGGCTTACTTGTCCGATGTACAATAAAAAAATTGGATCTTTAGAATCCCAGGGTTTAATTAAAGAGTTAGATAGAGAACTAGAAACTAATATTGATCTTAAAGAAAAGTGGCAATCTCGACAAAATTCATATCAAGCTGAAAGAGAAGAGATAACTGATGAGAGCTCGGGACCACAAGCTACTGGTGGAGTAGGTGGTGCTACAAAATCTATTAAATGTTTACACTCTCATACTGCTGATGAACTTTCGACTGGAAAGAATGTAGTAGGAAAAATTGTAGTTGAATCTATAGGGAGTTTTAACTGCGAAGAAGTATGCATAAATCCAAATACATTTGAGAAAAACAAAAACTGGAAAATAATTTGGTAAGAGTAGCGTCAATTGATCTAGGATCTAACTCTACAAGATTGCTCATTGCAGATATAACTAACGGGTACTTAACTATAATTCATAAAGAACATCAAGTTACAAGAATGGGTGATAAATTATCAGAATCAAAGATTATATCTAAAGAATCTACAAAGAGAGTAATAAAAGTTCTCGCGGGTTACTTTAAAACTATAAAAAGAAACAACATTCAAAATATTCAAATTGTTGGCACAGCAGCTCTTAGAGATGCCACAAACAGTCAAGAGATTACACAATTAATAGAGAAGAGATTTGGTTTTGAAGTTGTCATTATTTCAGGTGAAGAAGAGGGGGTATTAACTAGTGTTGGTGTTTTAAATTCTTTAGGTAGAGTGGAAAATTTTTTAATTGTCGATATTGGTGGAAGAAGTACAGAGTTTATATATGATCATGATAAAAAAATAGTTTCAAAATCAATTAATGTTGGTGTTGTAAGTCTTAGTGAATTATATTTCGATGAACTTCCACCGTCAGAAAATTCAGTATTGTTAGCTCAAGAATACATAGAGAGAAATCTATTTGAATCAAATATATTTGATGGAAGAATGCTGGTAGGAGTTGCTGGCACTTTTACATCTCTTGCATCAATTTTTTTAGAACAGACTGAATTTAATGAAAAGGAAATCCACCTAACTGAATTAACAAAAGAGGATGTTTTAAAAATCAATAAAGAACTTATAAGCTTAAATGAACCACAAATTATTACTAAATATAAAGGACTAGATCCAAAAAGAGCAAAAACTATCCAATCAGGAATATTATTAGCAAAAGAAATTATTTCTAAATATAATGTAAATTCAATTAAAGTTTCAAATAGTGATATTTTGGAAGGCCTAATATTAAAAAAATATTAGATTAAATATTAGCCCGGGTGGCGGAATTGGTAGACGCGACGGACTTAAAATCCGTTATTCGAAAGGATGTGGGGGTTCGAGTCCCCCCCCGGGCACTTAATTATCTTTTAAAATATTTTCAAGCTGAAATTAAAAAAAACTCTAAATTTTTTTTTATATTTTTCCTAAGAATAATAAAATGTGAACAGCTAAAAATGATCTTATTTTTAGCATATGTACATATATAAGGAGATAAATAATGAAAAAGTCTATTTTTGGACTACTTGTTATTTTGTCAATGATCGCTGTAGCTTGTGGTGGAAGCAGTCTCGAAGGAGAAGAGGTCTTTATCACAGGTGCCTTAGTTGGTAATGATGCAGCAGGATTCCAGGAAAACTTTGATTCCTTTACTGAAGAAACAGGAATTATTGTTTCTTTCCAAGGTTCAGATAACTTTGAGCAGGAAATTCAAATCCAAATGGAATCTGGTGATACACCTGACATAGCTCTCTTTCCACAACCAGGTGGAGTAGTAGATGCGGCACAACGAGGATATCTTGTTGCGCTTGAAGATCTTGGTGTAGATCTTGACGATTATAAAGCAAATTTCTCTGAATACATTGTAGGTCTCGGTACAGTAGATGGTGTTGCTTACGGTGGTGCTCATGCATTCAACCTTAAAAGTATTGTCTGGTATCAGCCTGCAGAATTTGAAGCTAGAGGATATTCAGTTCCAGAAACTTGGGATGAAATGATTGCACTTGCTGATCAAATAGTTTCAGAGGGAATGAATCCATTCTGTTTTGGTATGTATTCAAATGGTGCTTCTGGTTGGTTAGCTACTGACTGGATGGAAGACATTATGCTTAGAACAGGTGAAGGAACAGTCACCTATGATAAGTGGGTAAGTCATGAAATTCCATTCAATGATCCAGTAGTTAAAAACGCAGCAACACTGTTGAGTCAAATTATGCATACAGACGGTTATGTTGTTGGTGGTACAGATGCCATTGTGTCAACATATTTCGGTAACGCACAGGACCCAATGTTTGAAAAAGATGCAAACGGAAATCCTGGCTGTTTCATGCATAGACAAGCATCTTTCATAACCAGTTTCTGGCCAGAGGCCGCACAAGCTGGAGCAGGAACAGAGACAACGGTCTTCCCATTCCCTGCAATGGATGATGGACTACCTAAAGCAGCTCTTGGTGGAGGTGACATGTTCGCAGTATTTACTGAGGGAGATGAAGCCGTTAATGCTGTCGTTGAATATATGTTGAGTGATAATTTCTTTGCTGCAGCAGCACAAAGACCTGATAACTCAAGAATCTACGGACACGTTCAGTTTGATTCTTCATTATATTCAAAAGATATAACAAGAGTATTGGCTGATGCAATTACAGGAGCATTAGCAGAAAATGCATTTAGGTTTGATGCATCAGACTTAATGCCACCTGAGGTTGGAGCTGGTTCATTCTGGAAAGAAATGATGAACTTAGCTGTTGAAGGCCCAGGGTATGTCGATACCGCATTAGACAATATTGAAAAATCTTGGCCATAAGCTAAGAAATTTTAATTATTTAGATGGCCACCTTTTTAGGTGGCCATCTATAATTTATGTAAAGAAATTATGAAGAATAAAACTCAACAAGAAAGACTTTTCAATTTTGGTATTTCTTTTTTAGCACTTGGAGCTTTTCCTTTAGTGTGGTTTCTTTCTCAAGCCATTTTATTTCGAGAGTTAACTGAAATTATTTCAAGAAATATGTTGGTCGTGATAGGCCTTTTAGTCGGTTCATCTTTTGTTTTTTTATTATTTAGTGGAATGGAGCGACTTATCAGACTAGCTCCTATGGAAAAAAGAGACTCATTAGAAGCAAGAATGTTTGCTGGGCCCTCAATATTTATGATTGGTTTATTTTTGTTATATCCGGCAATAAGAACTATTTACTTTAGTTTTAAAGATAGGTTTGGGCAGTCATTTAATGGAATAGAAAACTATTCATGGGCATTTAGTGATGCAGAAATGTTAGTCACTATAAGAAATCAAATTGTATGGTTAGTTTTTGTAGTTTTTTTCACATTGTTCATTGGTTTAATTGTTGGTTGGCTTTCGGATAGATTAAATAAGGGAGAAGCTTTTTTTAAATCAATTGTATTTATGCCAATGGCAATCTCTGCAGTTGGTGCTACAGCAATTTTTAAATTTATATACGAATACAGACCGCCACCGCTAACACAAATAGGGATCATAAACGGTATTAGAGTTTCAGCAGGAGAAAATTGTTCAAATAATCGTTTAATTGATGGCACCCTTTTCGATTATGCCGATGATTCTTGTAATCGTGCAATAGGGTGGTTACAACAAAGAGATCTTTCTGGTTTAAAGATTGGGGAAAGCCTTGAAGCAGGTGGGTGGTTTTCTAATTTGCTTGTAAATTTTCCACTCAATACAGTTTTATTGTTGATAATTATGATTTGGGCTTATACTGGCTTTGCCGCTGTAGTGTTTTCAGCTGGTATAAAAGCTATACCATCAGATATTATGGAAGCTGGACAAATTGACGGTGCGTCAGAATTCAAAATATTTGTATCTATTGTTATTCCCTATATTAAAAGCACAATAATTGTTGTTGGAACTTATATGGTAGTTACTGTGTTAAAAGCTTTCGATATAATTTATGTTTCTACTCGAGGTGATCTAGAAACAAACCTCCTTGCTGTTAAAATGTTAGATGAATTTTCAAAATATAGAAATATCGGTAGATCTTCGACTGTTGCTGTATTAATTTTTATTTGCGTCATACCGATTATCGTTGGTAATGCATTTAGAGAAAAAGAAAACTCAAGAATATGACAAGAAATAATCAAAGATGGTATGACAAACCAATTACAAAACTTATTTTGGTAGCTATAGCTCTTACTTGGATTTTTCCAATATTTGGATTTTTATTAAGTTCATTCAGGCCACCCGAAGCAATCAAGAGAACCTCCTGGTGGGAAGCGATTTATACAGGTGAGTATTGGAGGGAATTAACTCTTCAAAATTATAGTGAGGTTTTCTTTGCTGAAAACCTAGATAGGTCATTTTATAATTCACTTGCGATCACAATACCATCTACAATAATTCCGATAACAATCGCCGCTTTTGCAGCTTATGCATTTGCATTTATGGAGTTTAAAGGTAAAAACTTTTTGTTTATGATGATTGTTGCATCTATGATAATTCCACTACAAATGTCTCTTATTCCATTAGTTCAGTTATTCAAAAGTGGTATTGAGTTTGGTGGAATAACTTTAATCCCAGCTTTAGATATAAATGGTACTTTTGTTGCAACTTGGTTTGCACATACTGGTTTTGGACTTCCTTTAGCAACTTTTCTATTGAGAGATTTTATGATGGGATTACCAAAAAGTGTTATTGAGTCTGCAAAAATTGATGGCGCTAGCAATATGACAACATTTCTAAAATTAGTTGCCCCTTTATCTATTTCAGGAATTGCGGCTTTTGCTACATTCCAATTTCTCTGGGTCTATAATGATTTTTTAGTTGCAAATGTATTTTTAGGAGTTTACAAACCCGAAAATTTGGTAGTAACATCACACATGTCCCAAATTGTTGTTGGACTTTTTGGAGAAGCATGGCACTTAAGGTTATCAGGTGCAGTAATTTCAATGATTGTTCCATTGATTGTTTTTTTTAGTTTACAAAGATTTTTTATTAGAGGTTTAATAGGGGGAGCAGTTAAGGGTTGAGACCCTTATATATATTTCTATTAATTTTTATAACTTCTTGTACAAGCATTGATTCTAATTTATATCAAATTGAGTCAGTAGATGGAACAGACATAATTACTACTCGCATATCTATTGATGTTGAAAAAAATAGAAACGGAAATGTTTCTATTACAATACAAGCTTTTCCAAAAAAAATGGATTATATTAAAAATTACAACCTAGTCTTTGATTTAAAATTTAGAGAAGATTATGAAGGTGACTTTCTAGGAGTTTGTGTCGGCCCCTCTTGGGAAAATTTTGGTCCAGGAGAGTTTTCAATAAATTTAAATAACAACAATAATTTTAAGAACTCTATAGATGGTAAATTTCTAAAAGATAATGACGACGGGTGTGATAAATATCATTATTATGTTCGATTCTTTGAATTAGAGACAATTGATGGGGCTGTTTATCTTATGGGTGTTGCAACTGATTATGCAGAAGAATATCCAGATGCACCGTATGTTTGGAAGCAAAATAAAAATAATGAATTAGAAATTATTGGCACTAGTAACATAGAGAAATATAGTCTTAATTTTGAATTGAGTAAATAGTATGAAAATTGGTCTTGATTGGGGTGGAACAAAGCTAGAGGCTGTAGCTTTAGACCCTATAACTAATGAAGAACTAGCAAGAAATAGAGTTGACTCACCCAAACATGACTATCAAGAAATCTTAAATACTGTTTGTAGTTTAATAAATGATACTGCTGGTCAAGTAAAAGAAATAACAGTAGGAATTGGAATGCCTGGATCTCTTCATCCAAAAACTGGCCTAGTCCAAGTATCAAACACAAAAGCTCTTGAAGGGCAAGATGTTAAAACTGATTTAGAAAAAAAGTTAGGAATAAATGTAAGAATTGCAAATGATGCAGACTGTCTTGCGTTATCAGAATCTGTAGATGGTTCTGGCAAAAATTATCGTACAGTTTTTGCCGTAATTATCGGGACTGGTGTTGGTGCTGGCTATGTTGTCGAAAAGCAATTAGTAGTAGGGCCAAATAAATTAACTGGAGAATGGGGTCAGAATCCAATACCAGGACCAATGGATGATTATGAAAAATCTGTACAAAGACATTGTGGAAGGGTAGGTGCAATTGAGGTATTTTTATCAGGACCAGGTTTAGAAAATTGGTATAAATATTCTACAGGAAATAAAAAAAGCTCTAGAAAAGTTGTAGAACTTTTTCGAGAAGGTGAAAGCAAAGCTGTTGAAATAATGGAAAAATATTTTGAGAGAACAGCAAGAGCTTTTAGTACGTTTGTAAATATTTTAGATCCAGATGTTATTGTGCTTGGTGGTGGCATGTCTGATATAGATGAACTATATGATGAAATTCCAAAAAAAATAATTCCGTATATAGCATCTGATATTTTTTTAACCCCTATAGTCAAAGCAAAACATGGTTCTTCAAGTGGTGTCAGAGGTGCTGCACATTTATGGTGAGTAAAAATTTTATTATTTTATTTATCATAGTAATTGTCTCATTTTCATTTTTTGCCTATAAACCAGTTGATGTAGTTATAGCTGGGCCACAAATGACGGATCTAGAATATTTTTTAGATGAATTAAAAATCATTGAAGATATTACTGGTTTGAAAGTAAAATATGAAAGCTTTTCTGACATTGAGACATACCTTTTAGAAAATGAGAATACAGATATTGATATTGCATTGATTCCCAATCCTCAAGGCGTAGTTAATCTAGGAGATCGTTTGATAATTAAGCCAATAGAAAAAATTGTATCTCCTGAAAAAATGAATAATTTTTATTCAGAACATCTTCAAGAAATTACAACTTCTAAAAATTCTTTAGAAAATTATGGAGCTTTTTTTAGATTGTTTCCCAATTCTTTGATTTGGTACAGTGTTGAAAAATATAATGAGATTGGATCTCCACAGTTTAATTCCTATGAAGACATATTGAATTTTACTTTGGAACACACAAAAGAAAATAAAGATTTGTGGTGTCTTGATATTGAGAGCGGTGCTTCTACTGGATGGATAGCTACAAATTGGTTAGAAGATTTAATAATTAGTGAATATGGGTTAGAAGCATATGATAACTGGAGTAGTCAAAATATATTATCTTCTGATAGCAAAATACTAAATTCTATAAATAGAATCGGTAAATTAGTTTTTATAGAAAATGCTGTATACGGAACAAATGAAAGAGTTATTAGAAAAGAGTTTAGAAATAATTATAAAAATTTACTCAGTGAAGATGTAGACTGTGTTTTCTCATGGGGTGGTCACTACGCAGATTTCTATATGCCTAAAAACAAGACTTTTGGCCAAGACTATAACTTTTTTAAATTTCCGTCAACCATAAATAAGACTTCAATCGTTGGTATTGGTGATATTTTGACTGTTTTAAATTATTCAAGTGAAACTGAAATAGTATTTAATAATCTGATTGATGAAGATTTTGGCAAACAATGGATGAATCAAGAAGATGCGTCATATGTTCCAGCTAACATGCTTAATAAAAATTCAATTATTAATCCTCTTACTTATAAACAGGCCGAACTGGTAATGAATTCACTAACCGAAAATTCATTCCGTTACGATGCTAGTGAGTTAATGGAAAGAAAGATTGGGGCGGATGCACTCTGGATAGCATTAAGAAATTATATAGATATGGGTAAGGAAAGAGCATACAGAGAAATCGAAGATATTACAGAGGAATTAGACACTAATTTTTAATTAAGTAATTGCCAAGCCAGTATCTGGGTCAAAGTAGTGAAGTTTTGAAGGATCTATTGCTAAGTTTATTTTTTGACCTTCTTCAACAGTTGAATTTGGATTGATTCTCGCAATAAATTTAGTTTCATTTCCGAGAACTGAAATATCTTCACCTTCGTCTGCCAATATTTCTTCAATCGCTTCTGTTTGAACAGGTTTTATATCCTTGTAAAAATGTACGTATGTATCTGATCCTAATTGCTCAAGAAGTGAGACTTCTATGCCAACCTGTTCACTAAATTCTTTATCGTTTGCGTATACAGAATCTTCAAATGCTTCTGGTCTAATTCCAACAACAATTTCTTTTCCCTCATAAGAAACTAATGCCTCTGGAGCACTTGCTACATTAACTGTGTCATCACCAAATGTGATTTTCATACCTTTTCCAGATTTTGTTGCAGTAGCATAAACAAAGTTCATTGAAGGGCTTCCGATAAAACCAGCAACAAAAATGTTTTTTGGATATAAATAAATTTCCCTTGGTGTATCAATTTGCTGTAAAATGCCTTTTCTAATAACGGCAACTCTATCTCCCATCGTCATTGCCTCAACTTGATCATGTGTTACGTACAAAGTTGTAGTTTCAAGCTGAGTATGAAGTTGACCTAGCTCAGCTCTCATTTGGACCCTTAATTTAGCATCTAAATTAGAAAGTGGTTCATCCATTAAAAATGCTTGTGGATTTCTGACGATTGCTCTACCCATTGCAACCCTTTGTCTTTGACCACCTGACAATGCTTTTGGTTTTCTTTCAAGTAATTCACTTATTTCCAAAGTTTTTGCAGCTTCTTTTACTTTTTTATCAATTTCATCTTTTGGTATTTTACGTAATTTAAGTGAAAAAGCCATATTGTCATAAACAGACATATGAGGATATAAAGCATAATTTTGAAAAACCATTGCAATGTCTCGATCTTTAGGTGCAACTTCATTTACTATATTGTTAGCGATAGAAATTTCTCCTTCAGTAATATCTTCTAGTCCTGCAACCATTCTTAACAAAGTTGTTTTACCACAACCAGATGGTCCGACTAGTACTACGAACTCACCATCATTGATTTCAATATTGACATCTTCTAAAGCACGTGTTCCATTTGGATAGACCTTACCAACACTGGAAATTTTTATTGCACCCATAATTTAAACCTTTTTAGTGTAGCTAAAATTATAAAAATTTAAAACTAATTTACTCCTTATTATTATGTAATAATTTAGTTTGAATTTAAAATGTTTATGTATGGTACAAGTTCCACTTACACGAGTTACTACACTTAAAGATATCAATCCTGAATCAATTTCAGGTGCAAAATATGTTGTTTACTGGATGATTTCTTTTAAAAGGGTCAAGTATAATTTTGCATTACAACGAGCAGTCGAGTGGGCTAATCAACTTTCTCAGCCACTATTAATTTTAGAACCATTGATACTTGATTATCCAATGTCGAGTGTTCGTTTTCACAAGTTTACTCTCGAAGGTATGAAAGAAGTAGACGAACAGGTCTCAAGAACAAATGCTTATTACTATCCATTTGTTGAACAGTCAGCAAAAGAATCCGAAGGTCTTCTATCAGAAATTTCAAAATATGCATCAGTAGTGATAACTGATGATTACCCAACTTATTTTGTTCCACAAATGACTGCGAAAGCAACTGGGGACATTGATGCAAGATATGAACTCGTTGATTCAAATGGTATTGTTCCTATCAGGCTCTCAGAAAAAGAGTATGTAAGAGCTCATGATTTTAGAAGGTACCTACATAAAAACTTGGAAGATTTTATTATTGAAACACCTTTAGAAAATCCACTGGATTTTTTGAACAAACAGTTTGACTCTTCACTGATAAAAGATGTCCAAGATAAGTGGAAACCATATGATTTTGAAAATCAAATTATTGATAATTTTTTAGAAAATTTAAATATAGATAAAACTGTAGAGGTAAGTTCTATAAGTGGCGGATATTCAAATGCTTTAAAACTATTAAATAAATTTATAAAAGTTGGATATCAAGATTATGCAAAATATAGAAGTGATCCTTCAAAAGAAGCAAGCAGCCAACTTTCTCCATATTTTCACTCTGGTCAAATATCTACTCATGAAGTGTTTGAAAAAATATCTGAACTGGAGGAATGGTCTCCAGAATCAATAGATCCAAAAATGGTTGGAAGAAGAGAGGGTTGGTGGGGAAGTTCAGAAAATTTTGAAAGTTTTATGGATGAATTAATTACATGGAGGGAGCTTGGATACCATACGTGTGTCAGGCGAGCTAATTATAATCAGTACTCTAGCTTGCCAGAGTGGGCTATAAAAACTTTACATGAACACTCTTCAGATGAAAGAGAATACGTTTACTCTTTAGATGAATTAACATACTCACAAACTCATGATGAAATTTGGAATGCAGCTCAAAATCAATTGAGAACTCAAGGAGTAATACAAAATTATTTAAGAATGCTGTGGGGAAAAAAAATTCTTGAGTGGACACCAAATCCACAAATTGCCCTCTCTTATATGATTACACTTAATGATAGATATTCATTAGATGGAAGAGATCCAAATTCGTATTCAGGAGTATTTTGGATTCTAGGAAGATACGATAGAGCATGGGGACCAGAGCGAAATATATTCGGCAAAATTAGATATATGACCTCTGACTCAACAGCAAGAAAGTTTAACTTGAAACCTTATCTTGAAAAATGGGGAAATGAGTCGTTAGGTATTACTACTAGTATTTTGAAATAAAGTTACATCAATTTAAAAAAAAAATTTAAAAAAACATTCACAATTGCACAAAATGAATAACATTATATTGTGATTAAATTCACAATGTAATATTAAACAAAAGGAGTAGGCTAAAATGGCTGAACTTACTTACAGACTCTTTATGGTTGCAACAGTGGGTATGCTCGCTGGAACAGTATTTTTACTTGCATCATCAAGAGAAGTAGATCCAAAGCACAGAAGAGGAGTATATATCTCCGCTCTTGTGACAGGAATAGCATGGTATCACTATAACAAAATGACTGGCTCATGGGCTGGTGGTGATTATGATACCGGCTTAAGATATGTCGACTGGATCCTAACAGTACCATTAATGTTCGTAGAGGTACTTGCCGTAACATCTTCAGGTAGAGAATATAACGAAAAAGTTAGAAACTGGGGATTGGCTGCTGTCGTGATGATTGGTGGCGGTTACTATGGTGAGACATCTGCTGCAGGCAGTGACGCATACTGGGTAGGATTTGTTGTAGCTATGGCTGCATACGCATACTTGATGAGAAATCTTCAAGCAGAGGGTGTAGGGCTAAAAGCTGCAGAAGCTGATCAGTTTGAGAAAATTAAAAATCTCATTCTTGTTGGTTGGATAATCTATCCATTAGGTTATTTAGCTCCAGTAGCAGGCGACTTTGATGCTATCAGAGAAGTTCTTTACACAGTTGCTGACATTATTAATAAAGTTGGTCTTGGTGTATTGGTACTTGGAATGGCAAGAATCAAGTCAGGAGAAAAAGTCTAAAACTTTTTCATACAAAAACTTTAATGATAGGCGGCAATGACCGCCTATCATTTTTTTTGGGGTAAAATTATTTATGGACTTAATTGTTTTTTTTAATACTCTTTTTGGTTTCTTTACATTTGTTGCCTGGGCTATATGTTTATTTATATTATTTTTAATTTTTACAAAAAAAAGTTTTAGCAAAGTAATTAATGATCAATTTTATAACTTTGCAACATTGGTAGCTATTGTTTGTTCAATAGGAAGTCTTGTTTACTCGGAAGTAGTTGGATTTATTCCCTGTAGATTTTGTTGGTATCAACGTTATTTAATGTACCCAATTGCATTGATTTTGATAATTGGATTATTTAATAAAAAATTTATCCGTGCCGGATACTTAAGTCTTGTAGGCATTGGGGTGGGTGCTTATCATATTTACCTTCAAAATGGAGGAGGAGGGGGAGGTTCCTGCGCTATAGATGTGCCATGTAATTTAAAATATGTTGATATCTTTGGATTTATATCAATACCCGTCATGGCTTCAACAGGATTTTTAACGATATTTCTAGCCTTGTTGTATTATGATTTATCGAGGAAGGAAATAGTTGAATAAAAACTTTTTAATCGCTGGAGGTGTAGTTCTAGCAATTGGACTAGCTGTTGCTATTGGCGTTACACTTGTTGACGAACCTTTAGACGGAAATTTACCAGAAGGTGAAACTACAGTAAATGGTGATTTTCTTCCAGAGTTTGCATCGGAGAATGATGACAACATTGCTATAGGCTTAGCTGCTCCAACTTTTTCAGCACCTAATCAAAACTCAGAAATTGTAACAATCGAAAAAAATGGTAATGCCAAAGCACTAATCTTCCTTGCTCACTGGTGCAATTATTGTCAAAAAGAAGTACCTGTAGTTCAAGAATATGTAGATATAGTTGGTGTACCAGATGGTATTGATTTAATTGCAGTTGCAACTTCAATTGATCGAGCCAGAGACAATTATCCGCCACATGATTGGTTAGCAAATGAGGGCTGGTCAGAAACACAGCTGTATGACTTAGATAAGGAAATTGCTACGGCTTATGGATTAAACGCATTTCCGTACTGGGTCTTTTTAGATAAAGATTTAAATGTTATTGCAAGAAGAACTGGAAACCTTCCACAAGACCAAGTTGGCCAACTTCTTGTTACTTTAGCTAATCAATAATTTATTTTTCAAATACAGCTTGATAGACAAAGTTAAACAAACCCATTCTTTCTATATTGCAATATTTGAAAGGGTGTGTGTTGAAATACTCTTCAGGTTGCGGGTATTTGTCTAAAGACTTATGGAGAAATCTGTATTCTTTTAAGTTAAAGGTCAACAGCCCAATTAAAAAAGTTATTTTAAATGTTCCTATTTTATGCAGAGATTTTAAAAATTTATTTTTAGGCCGAGTCATATCAAGAAGAATGAATTTTCCTCCTGGTCGTAAAATTCTATGTACTTCCTTAAGACCCTTTAATGGTTCTTTTACATTTCTCCACACAAAAGCACAATAAACACTATCGAAGGAGTTGTCTGGAAATGGTAAGTCTTCAGCACCACCAATAATCTTATTCTGAAATTTATTAAGTCTAAGCATATTTTCATCTGGATCGATAGCTGTTACTTCGAGGTTTTGTAATTGTTCATAAGCAGCACCAGTTCCACTTCCAAGATCTAAAACTTGTTTTCCTGATATATGGGAACTAGCTTTACTTCTCCATGATCTATCAAATCCAAGAGTTAAAACAGTATTGATAAAGTCATAAAACTTATATATGTTTGAAAAATTAGCTTTTTGTGCCAATTACAGAATGTATGCCACTGCTAGCAAAATGCCCGTAAGGAAGTGAATTCCAATTGTAGATACATTTACCAGAAGAAGTTCGTAGGGAACTTTTTGACGATCAGCTTTAGGATTGTTCCACTTAATCATCCATTCATCTGCCATTTTGAATGCTTTCCAAACAATTACTAGGGGGAGTAAGGCCATGAAAGCGTAAACTGTACCGTAATCTGTGAAAAAACTAATAGCACCAACAAATGCAACTGCAACGAATGCTTCAATCATAAATTGTTTATATAACTTCATTGGTTTCTCGAGCTTCATCCACTCACCTTGTTCTGCAGTTCTAACAACCCAAGTGTTTTTTCCAACTGCAGCATCTGAGGGAGCATCTTGAAACTGATTGATCCAGACAATAAGCATTACAAGAATTGCTATTGGGACAGATGCAATCAATGCTTCAATCCAGTTCCATTCTGTAATTACATTATTGTGAATTGACGATGTTAATACATAATGGGCTCCCATTACCATCACTGGACCAAATCCTAGTGCAATGGCAATTTCTCCAAAGCCTTTATAGCCAAGCCTTACAGGATCACCGGTATAACCCAGGGCTAAAAATGTTCCAATTATACCTGTCCATAAGATTGGAGTATTACCAAAAAATTCTCCACTTACCTGTTGATTTAAATGAAGCCCAATTGCAACAGTTCCAGCAATGCTGACCAATGCAGTCAAAAGAACTTGTCCGGGAGTCATTAAGCCAACTTGGATAACTCGACTACCACCATTAAACGGACTAGCTACCTTATTTATTTCATCAGCATTTGAAGTGTGATCAAAATAATCATTCGATGCATTTGTAGCAACTTGAGCTAGCGATGCTCCTGCAAGGACAAGCCAAAACATTCTCCATGACCAATTTGAATCCAAACCAGCGTCTTTTAAATCACTCCATGCAACGGCTGCACCAATAAAAATTGGTGCAAAAGTAGCTGTTAAGAAAGGTGCACGAATAGTTCTTAACCATAGTCCAATTCTTTTTAGACCAAGTTTAAAAGCCATTCTTACTGCGGATGTTTTATTTGCAGGAAAAGTCTTCCATTCAAATTTTTCTTCTTGATAAAAGTTAACATATTTAATAGTTGTTGGCTTAATTCTGTAATAACCAACTACATCATTTTTTATTAAAAACTCATCTTCCATGAACTCTTTGAAAGCTTCAGTTGTATTTAAGACTAATTCGTAAGCTTTTTTCTTTTCATCTTCATCTTTTATTTTGTAGCATTCGCCATCAATTTGTAGACCTTCGATTCCTTCTTGACCTTTTGGCCAAATTACAACATGTACTCTTGGGTTTAATCTGATTTGCTCAGCCTTTCTGGTGGGGTGGAAGGTAAAGAAAACTAAATCTTCACCATCCCTACTAAAAAATACGGAAGCACCAGAAGAATTACCTCCAACACTTGTAGCTATAAACATTCGATCAGCCTGATCTAAAACATTTTCGATTTTTTTATCTAATACATCAGCCATAGGAATTACGATAATATGCTTGTGAAATAATGCACAAAGTAATTGGTCCATTATTTTAAAATTTTTAACCAATTATTATGGTTAAGCATGTTTAAAGTCTTTAAAACACCAGAATTTAAAAAAGCTATAGCCTTTTTTGTTGAAGGTATAAAAGAAAATAAAAAAAGCTTTTATATATCTAATACTTCAGCACTTCTCTGGTGCTTTTTAGTAATTGTTCAGCCATATCTAATAAAAAGAATTATAGATGATGGAATCGTTGCAGATAATCAAAGAGCAATTATTGTATTTATTTCTTTCATGGTAATTGCTGGATATATAAGAGCAGTGTCGATTGGTACTAGAAGATACTTTAGTATGGATGTTTCTTTTAATGTGGAAGCAGGAATTAGAAACAGAATATTTACACATATGCAAAAACTTGCATTTAATTATCATGATCAAGTTCCTACCGGTGAACTCATGGCTAGAGCGTCAAGCGATGCATCACAAGTTAGGTTAGCTTTTGCGATAGCTCCACTTGCATCTGCAAATATATTCTTACTTTTTATTTTAAGTGGGACTTTAATAAGCATAAGCCTTCCGCTAGGTGGAATTGTTATCTTATCAATTCCTGCCGTTTTATTATTAGCATCTAATTTTTCTTCAAAAGCTTTGGGGGTTTCTTTAAAAGTAAAAGAAGCAGAAGCAAACATGACTACAGAAGTTGAAGAGCAGTTAGGTGGAATCAGGGTAGTAAAAGCATTTGGAAATGAAGATTATGCATCTAATAGGGTTGAAAATGCTGTTCAAAATATTTATGATACTTCACTTGGTTATCTCAAATTAAGAACTAGATTTGTACCTCTATTCGAGCTTATACCAATGGTTATTACACTTGCAGTTTTGCTTCTTGGAGGTTTTTTGACAATAAATGAGTATTTGTCCTTAGGAGAATTTATTGCTTTTACACAGTATGTCTTTTTATTAATTTGGCCTTTAAGAATAACAGCATGGTTTTTATCTGAAATACCTGCAAGCGTAGCGGCAGGCAATAGAATTCTTGAATTACTTGATGAAACACCTGCTATTACTGACGATGAATCTCCAAATGAATTACCCAAAGATGGCGATGGTTCCTTAAAGTTTTCAAATGTAAATTTTAAGTATGGAAGCGAAAAAATATTTAATGATTTAACTTTTGAAATTGATGGAAAAAAGACAGTAGCAATAGTCGGCTCTACTGGTTCAGGAAAGTCAACGTTGGCTTATCTTTTACCAAGGTTATATGAAATAGAGTCTGGCTCAATAGAGATTGATGGAGTAAATATTAAGAATTTAAGATTAAGTGACTTAAGAAGCAATGTAAGTCTTGCATTTGAAGAAAGCTTTTTATTTTCGAATACAGCTAGGGAAAATATTTCACTTGGGTTGGAGGATGCATCCAAAGAAGAGATTAAGGATGCAGCACATATAGCTAGAGCTCATGATTTTATTTCGCAACTTCCAGAATCATATGAAACTAAAGTCGGTGAAAGAGGTTATGGTTTATCAGGAGGACAAAGACAAAGGATTGCTCTAGCAAGAGCTATTTTGAGAAAACCTCGCGTTTTAATTCTTGATGATGCATTATCAGCAGTAGATGCGAGTACTGAAGAAGAGATAAGAAGTGAATTAAATCAGGTAATGTCAAATATGACAACTTTAATAATTACAAATAGAGTTCCTACTATAGAACTTTGTGATGAAGTAGTGTTTTTAGAAAACGGTAAAGTTAAAGCCCAAGGCAAGCATCAGAACCTAATGGATACAGTAGATTCTTACAAGTCGTTATTTTTAGAAAATCAAACATCAGAAATACAATGATGAAAGACAACACCTTTTTAAGGTCTTTTAAATTAGTTCCAGAGGTACATAAATCTTTTTACTTTGCTTCTCTGATAGCTTTTATTGGCACAGGAGTAAGAATGATTGGCCCACAGTTAATTTCAAGAGGTATAGATAACGGGGTTATGAAATTTGATTATCAGTATTTGTTAGTCCAATGTTTCTATTATTTTATTACACTTATCGTACTTTATTTTGTTACGAGTAAAGCATTATTGTCAATTGGTTTAGTCGGCGAATCTTACGTTAAAAGAATAAGAGAAAAACTTTTTAAACACATGTCATCTTTAGATATTAATTATTTTGAAAAAAACAAAACAGGTGTGTTAGTTGCAAGAATGACCTCCGACATGCAAAGTTTGAATGAGTTTGCTAGAGAAGGAGCAAGTAGTATTTTGACATCCTTACTCACTATATTTGGAGCTACAATTGCTGTCTTCTTAGTTGATGTGCAGCTGTCATTACTTTCATTCCTGATTCTTCCATTGCTAGGAATTGCTACAAAAATATTCAGAAACCATGCAGATAGAACATATTGGTCTGTTCGAGAATGGATTGGACAGGTATTATCATCTCTCCAGGAAGGAATATCTGGAGTAAGAATTATTCAAGCATACTCAGATGAAACTAAGCAATTTAAGCGGTTTAAGGAAGTTAATAACGAACACCTAAAAGCAAATATGCAGTCTGCTAAAAATATTGCTATATATTTTCCTTTTTTAGAGATAACAAGGGTTACATCTATCGCTGTTGTTATTTGGTTTGGAGCCTTAAGGATAAAGAATGGCACTTTGTCAGTCGGAGAGTTAGTAGCGCTTTTATTTTATCTAAACTATTTTTTTGATCCACTTATACAACTTTCTTTTAATTATGATTTATTGAGGTCCGCAGGTTCATCAATGAAAAAAGTGTTTTCAATCCTAGACGAAGAACCAATTTTAAGTAACACTGGAACTTTATCTCCTGAAGAAGATACTGATAAAATAATTGAGTTTGATAATGTAAATTTTTCTTACGGTAGAGAAACTGTTTTGCATGACGTATCTTTCTCAATTGATAAGGGAGAAAAAATAGCTATTGTTGGTGAAACAGGGGCAGGAAAAAGTACTATTGCAAAATTAATATTAAGGTTTTATCTTCCTTCAAAAGGCGATGTAAAATTTTATGGGGAATCGTCACAAGATATATCACAAAAATGGGCACGTAAAAATATTGCATATGTTCCTCAAGAAAGCTTTTTATTTAGGGGTTCAATTAAAGAAAATTTAGTTTACTCTAGCCCTAATAAAATAGATTTAGAAAGTGAGCTTCGTAGTATTGGACTTATTGATTGGTTCGATAGATATGAAAACGGTTTCAACCAGGATGTAGGCGAGAGAGGAGCTAATGTTTCAGCTGGTGAGAGACAGTTTATAGCTTTGCTAAGGGCTGTACTTGCAAAAAGACAAATAATTGTTTTTGATGAGGCAACTGCAAATCTAGATATTGAATCAGAAAGTTCCATTTTAGAAGCAACAGATACCTTGCTCGCTTATCAAACTTCAGTTGTAATTGCTCACAGACTGGAAACTATATTAAATGCAGAAAAAATACTGGTAATGAGTGAAGGAAAATTGGTTGGTTTTGACAATCATAAAACCTTACTTGAGAATAACAAAATATATCAACAACTATTTTCTGCCTGGAATTTAGTCAATTAACCTCATTTTCTAGTCTATTATTTGCAACTTTTATATATTCTTTTTCAATTTCATAACCAACATAATTACGGTTTAATTTTTTTGCAGCAATAGCAGTAGTGCCACTGCCAATAAAGGGGTCAAGAACTAGATCATTTTTATATGTATAAAGGTTTATAAATTTATACGGAAGCTCTACGGGAAATGGGGCGGGGTGTCCAATTTTTTTGGCTCTTGCTGCATTAATATTCCATACAGAAAGTGTGGATTCCATAAATTCTTCTTTTTCTAAAGAAGACTCTCCTTTTGAAGGTTTTTTAAAAGTATCCTTAGAGAAAACCAAGCAGTATTCATGAATATCTCTTATTACTGGATTAGATGCAGAAAGCCAACTTCCCCAGGCAAAATTAGCATTGGCTCCTTTTGACTTTTGCCATATTATTTCTCCACGCATAATGAAACCTAAATCAATTAATAATTCCGTAAAATATTTAGAGAATGGTATATATGGCTTTCTTCCTAAATTGGCAACATTCACAACAATTCTTCCACCAGATTGTGTAACTCTGTAAGTTTCTGTAAAGACTTTTTCCATCATCAACCAATACTGTTCATCAGTTAAATCTAGGTCGCTATCTTTTCCTATATTGTATGGAGGTGACGTAACAGTAAGACTGACAGAATTATTTTTTAGCTCCTCCATATTTTCAGAACTTTTGTGAAATATTGTGTCCTTTATATCTGAATTATTATTTGCATTTAAAACTTCAACCAGCTCTTTTTTATCCTGAAACGTTGAGACAAATGCCTTTCGAGATCCAGATCCAGATTTAAAAAAAGACTTTTTCTTCATAAAAGAATTTTACAGCTTTTAGATATAGTATTCTAAAATCTAAATTTTAGGATAGGTCTATAAATTTCTCTTCAGTATCATTAATTTCTTCAAGACGAAGGATGGTATCTTCGTAATTTGTGTCTGATTTACAAAGTATGTATATTAAATTTTCAATATTTGTAATTTCATTTGTCTCATTTATAGAAGATATCCATAGAATTCTTTTTAATGAAGATTGCTTAATTGACTTAATAAACACATCTCTCAATGATTTATCAGATCCCTCATAAAATATTCCACAAAAAGCACCTTCAGAGGCTGTATAAATATGTGAATCATCATAAATATCACCAATTGCTTTTTTACCTGGTAATTTTTCTATATAATCTTTTTCTTTTTTATCTGAAACAAATACTCTCAAGTCTTGATTTTGTTGCTTTAATTGGGCTAATAAGTTGATATGTTCTTCTGTATTTGGATTAATAAATATAGCTGGCATATAGAAAGAATAACTAATAATAAAAAATAAATTAAATCAATACTTTTTATGATTGAACCAGCACATTATTAATATAAAAGCATGGCAAATGTAGATATTGATATAGGTAAGTACTCTTTAGGGTGGTCTGACCCTGAAAAAAACGTATTTAAACCAGAAAAAGGTTTAAATGAAGACATAATTCGAAAAATGTCTGAAATTAAAGAAGAGCCTGAATGGATGCTTGATTTTAGACTTAAAGCTTATAAAAGATTCCTTGATAAGCCAATGCCAGAATGGGTTGCGAAGGATAAATTAAGTCAATTAGATTTTGATGATATTTATTACTACATAAAACCTACTAAAGATCAAACTGATTCATGGGATGAAGTACCAGAAGAAATAAAACAAACTTATGAAAAACTAGGCATACCCGAGGCCGAAAGAACCTATCTTGCTGGAGTTACGGCACAATATGAGAGTGAAGTTGTTTATCACAAAAATAGAGAAGACTTAGAAAAATTAGGCGTACTGTTTTGTGACATGGATACAGCAGTTAGAGAATATCCAGAATTAGTTAAAGAATATTTTGGGTCGGTTATTCCTCCAGGGGACAATAAATTTGCTGCATTAAACTCAGCTGTTTGGTCAGGTGGATCGTTTATTTATGTTCCAAAAGGTGTGCATGTCGAAGATCCTTTGCAGGCATATTTTAGAATTAATGCAGAAAATATGGGTCAATTTGAGAGAACTTTAATTCTTGTAGATGAAGGAGCTTCTGTACATTATATTGAAGGTTGTTCAGCACCTGTTTATACAACTGATGCTTTACATTCCGCAGTTGTAGAGATAGTTGTTAAAGCATCTGGAACTTGTAGATACACAACAATTCAAAACTGGTCTAATGATGTTTATAACTTGGTAACAAAAAGAGCACAGGCTTATGGAAATGCAACAATGGAATGGATTGATGCAAATCTTGGTTCAGGTTTAACAGTTAAATATCCTTCCGTTTATTTAATGGAACCGGGTGCTCATGGCGAAGTTTTATCTGTAGCTTTTGCAAATTCAGGGCAACATCAAGATACAGGAGCAAAAATGGTTCATCTTGCTTCTGATACAACTTCTTTGATAACATCAAAATCAGTTTCCAAAGGTGGTGGAAGAGGTGCATACAGAGGATTAGTCAGAGTTGAAGATGGTTCAGAAACAGCAAAAAGTTTTGTAAGATGTGACGCTTTGATACTTGATGATGAATCAAGATCAGATACTTATCCTTATATGGAGATTGAAGAAGCATCAGCAGTTATAGGCCACGAGGCAACAGTTTCAAAAGTAGGAGAAGATCAACTATTCTATCTTATGAGCAGAGGTCTTTCTGAATCTGAAGCAACTTCTATGATAGTTGCAGGATTTGTTGAGGAATTTACTAAAACGTTACCGATGGAGTATGCCATGGAATTTAATCAACTGATTGAATTAAACATGATTGAAGCTGGCGCCGTTGGTTAATGAATAGGTAAAAAATTGAATAATAAGCTATTTGAAAAAAATTTGAAATCACTTTCATCTAAAGATTTCAACAATATTTCTACTAAAGACGAAGACTGGAAATATCTTGGAAAAAAGATATTTGAACTTAATGATATTGAAGTTGGAAAGTCTAGTGATATACAGGCGTCTAAAAAATTTGATATTGACTCAAATTGTTTTAATTATGAATTAAATTCAAAGCATAAACATCTTGAAGTTGCTGATATTAGCTCAATTAAAGAACCTCTTATTAAGGAATCAATTAAAAGACCTTTTGACAAATTTAATATTGAACAATTTGAAAAAGTAACGGGTGGTTTTCAATTAAATATAACTGATGACAGTGAGCAATATTTTTCAATAAATTTTCAATCTAATGATAATGCAATTCCCTACATTGGAATAAAAGTTGATAAAAACAAATCTGGAAAACTATTTTTAAACTTTGACGAATTAGTCAATGGAAATATTTACCCAATTATTGAAATTTTATTAAATGAAAACTCAAATTTAGAAATAATACTTTCTGTAACTTCTCAAAAAAATGTCAATATCGTAAATTCTTTATATGCTCAGCTAGAAAAAGACTCAAATTTAACTATTCATAACATAAGTACAGGAGCAGAATTATCTCGTTCAAGAATGGATATAGATCTTTTAGGTAATGGTTCAGAATTTAGTTTAGATGGAATTTATTTTGGCGAAGAAAAGCAGATTCACGATAATAGAGTATTTGTAAATCACCTGGGCAAAAATACATCATCAAATATGATTACAAAAGGTGTATTAGGTGATGAAAGTAGTTCAATATTTACTGGAACAATACACATAGCTGAGGGAGCAGAAAAAACAGAATCTCATCAAGAAAACAGAAATATACTACTAAGCGAAGAAGCTACTGCTCAATCTGTGCCTAATCTAGAAATATTGTGTGATGATGTAATCTGCAGTCATGGTTCCTCAGTAGGCCCAATTGAAGAAAGTGTTTATCACTATGTTATGGCTAGAGGTATTGAAAAAGTTGACGCTGATAAATTACTTATCAAAGGATTTTTTAATGAAGTAATAAATGATTCTAAGTGGGAAATTATTCATGACAAAGTTTCAAATATTATTGAAGAAAAATACATGAATATAATCGAAAGTAACTAAATTGGAAAAAGTAAAAACAATAAAAAGTGAAGATATTGCTGAAAACTCATCAGCTTTATTTGAAATTAATACTCATCAGATTGCTTTATTTAATTATGAAGGGCAATTTTATGCCATTGATGATATGTGTTCTCATGCTGAAGCTAGCTTATCTGAAGGGGAAGTATATGATTGCAGAGTTGAATGCCCTCTTCATGGTGCTGAGTTTGATTTAAAAACTGGTGAAGCTGTAACATTTCCAGCTACAAAGAGCGTTAATACCTATAAAACTGAAATAATTGATGGTTATATTTATGTAGAAATGGGTACTAATGCTTAAGATTGAAAACTTAAAAGCGTCAATAGGTGAAGTAGAAATCCTTAAGGGAGTTGATTTAGAAATTAAGCCTGGAGAACTTCATGCAGTAATGGGTCCCAATGGTTCAGGAAAATCAACACTATGCCATGTTGTAATGGGAAATAAAGATTATAAAAGCAAAGGCTCTATTTTTATTAATGAAGAAGAAATAAGTAAAAAACAACAAAACGAAAGATCAGACATAGGAGTTTTTCAGTCTTTTCAATATCCTGTTGGTCTGCCTGGAGTAACACTTCTCGAATTTTCTAAAATTATAAATCCAGACTTATCTGACGATGAAATTATTAGCCTTGCTGGTAATTTTAAAGTAGATGAATTTCTTGATCGTGAAGTAAATGTAGATTTATCCGGTGGGGAAAAAAAGAGATGTGAGCTTTTTCAATTAGCACTCAAAAATCCAAAAGTAGCGTTACTAGATGAAATAGATTCAGGACTAGATATTGACGCTATAAAATCTGTTGCAGAGTTGATTAATGAAAATAGAAATGATACAACTGCATACCTTATTGTTACTCATTACAGTAGGATTCTAAACTACTTAGATGTTGATAAAGTGCATATTGTAGTAAATGGTGAAATTGCAAAGACAGGAACTAAAGAACTTATTGAAGAAGTCGATTCTGGTGGATACACTCAATATTAGGAACAGTAAATGACACAAGAATTTAGAACTGAAAAAGACTCCATGGGAGAGTTTCAAGTTCCAACTGAAGCAAAATATGGAGCTTCTACAGCTAGGGCAGTAGATAATTTTCCGATTTCAAACTTAAGGTTTTCCAGATCATTCATTAAGGCTTTAGGAGAGATTAAAAAGGCTTGTGCTGAAGTTAATTTTAAGAATAAGTTATTAGAAAAGAAAGTTGCTGATTCTATTATTAATGCATCACAACAGGTAGTTAATGGTGAGCACGATACTGACTTTGTAGTTGATATATTTCAAACTGGTTCAGGTACTTCGACGAATATGAATGCTAATGAAATAATTTCAAAAATTGCTTCAGAGAGTTTAAATGAGGCAATTCATCCAAACGACCATGTAAATATGAGTCAATCCTCAAACGATGTTATTCCTACAGCAACAAATATTGCAGCAGTTACAGATATTGTAGAAAACCTTATTCCATCTATAGAAAATTTAATTTCATCTTTTGAATTCAAGGCGAAGAAGTGGGAAAAGGTCTACAAAAACGGCAGAACACATCTCATGGATGCAACTCCTGTTTCACTAGGACAAGAATTTAATGGTTATGCTGCACTTTTAACCGAAAGACTGCAAGATATTAAAGCTTCGTTACCTAATGCAAGTAAACTGGCAATTGGTGGTACAGCAGTCGGCACTGGTATTAATGCACCTGATAATTTTGGTAGCGATGTATCAAAAGAGATTTCAAAATCATTAGGTATTAAATTTACTGAAGTTGAAAATCATTTCACTCGCCAAGGATCTAGAGAAGAAATTGTACATCTATCAGGGTGCTTGAAGGCTTATGCTGTTTCAATTTTTAAAATTGCTAATGATATTAGATGGATGGGTAGTGGACCTGTTTCAGGGCTAAATGAACTTAAAATACCTGCATTACAACCAGGCTCCTCAATTATGCCAGGTAAAGTTAATCCTGTAATACCAGAAATGATGATGCAAGTTTGTGCTCAAGTGATTGGCAATGACCACACTATTACTTTTTCTTCATCCCAGGGCAATTTTGAGTTAAATACAATGTTGCCTGTAATGGCCCATAGCTTACTCGAAAGTATTGAATTATTAACTTCTGGTACTGCTGTATTTGATCAAAAACTAATTTGTCAACTTGAAGCAAATACAGAAAAGTTAGAAGAAAATATCCAAAAAAATTCAATTTTAGTAACTGCTCTTGTGCCTGTACTTGGCTACGATAAAGCTGCTGAAGTTGCAAAAGAAGCAATGTCACAAAACAAAACTATTAAAGAAGTTTTAATTGAGAAAAACTTGATCTCAAATGAGCAAATTGATGAGATTTTAAATATAGAAAAATTAATTTAATGATTAAAAATTTGGCAATTGCA
>CACOLU010000008.1 GCA_902628045.1 uncultured Candidatus Actinomarina sp.
AGGAAATGGTCCAACAATACCAGCCATTTCAGCAGAGGCTTTATAAGCTTCTCCTGTAAGCATCGCAGTTAAAGCACCCGCAATTGCTCTTCCCAGTTTTGAATCATACGCAATACCTTTTCTCATCAAGAGAGACCCTAGGTTTGCATAGCCTAACCCTAAGGTTCTATAGTCATAAGAACCCTGAGCAATTTCTTTTGATGGGAATTGTGCCATTTCAACAGATATTTCAAGAACAATAGTCCAGATTCTAAGGGCATGTTTATAAGAAGCAACATCAAAAATTTGAGTTTCATCATCATAAAATTTAACTAGATTAAGACTTGCTAAGTTACATGCTGTATTGTCTAAGAATAGATATTCTGAACATGGATTAGAAGCTCTAATTCTTCCACCCACAGGTGAAGTGTGCCATTCATTTATAGTTGTATCGTACTGTACACCAGGATCTGCACATTTCCACGCTGCATCGGCAATTTTGTTCCATAGATCTCTTGCTTTCACAGTTTTCATAACAGAACCATCTGTTCTTGCTAAAAGATCCCAATCACCATCTTCTTCTATTGCGGTTAAAAATTCAGTAGGAACTTTTACTGAGTTATTTGAATTTTGACCAGAGACAGTTGCATAAGCTTCACCATTGAAGTCAGAAGGGTATCCGGCTGCAATCAGTGCTCTTGCTTTATCTTCTTCTATAGCTTTCCACTCAATAAAGTCTTCGATATCTGGATGATCCAAATCTAATATGACCATCTTTGCTGCTCTTCTTGTTGTTCCACCTGATTTTATGGCCCCAGCGGCTCTATCTCCAATTTTAAGAAATGACATAACGCCCGATGAAACACCACCACCTGAAAGTTGTTCACCTTCTCCTCTTAAATTTGAAAAGTTTGTACCAGTTCCAGAACCAAACTTGAATAAGCGTGCCTCCTTAACCCAGAGATCCATTATTCCACCTTCATTTACTAAATCGTCTTCAATGGATTGTATAAAGCAAGCATGTGGTTGTGGACGAGAATAAGAATCTTCACTTGGAGTTAAGTTACCAGTCTTTGGATCTACATACCAAAAACCTTGTTGTGGGCCAGTTAAATCATATTTGTAATTTAAACCAGTGTTAAACCACTGAGGACTGTTTGGAGCTGCCATTTGTGTTGCAAGCATGTATTTAAGTTCATCTTCGAATGCTTGTGCATCATTAGAAGAGGCAAAATATCCAGTTTTTTCTCCCCAATGTCTCCATGTTTCAGCTAAGCGGTCAAAAACTTGTCTTGAAGAGGTTTCAGGACCAAGAATAGGTTCACCATTTTCGTCTTTTAGTTCATTTCCATCTACATCGAATTGTGGTACACCGGCTTTTCTAAAATATTTAGAGACCATAATGTCTGTTGCAACTTGAGACCATGTAGAGGGAATCTCTACATCATTCATTTCGAAAACAACGGAGCCGTCCGGGTTAGTAATTTTTGAACTTCGTTTTTCCCACGTGATGTTGTTATATGGGTTACCTGGTGTTGTATATTTTCGATCTACTTTAAGCCCTGATCTTTTTGCCACTTTTTCTCCTTTTATAACTAAATATTGTATAGGTATTACAAAATAACACTAAATATAGTGTTTTATAACTATATTATAAATTGCTTTAATTTTCAAGCTTTTACAAGTAAAATTTTCGCGAGGATGTTTCAAATTCAATTACGCTATTTTCAATATATTCTATCTTTTGCAATTTTTGTAGGTGTTTTAATTTCAAGTCAAGCATTGATAACTTCTTGTTTTGTAGGCTTGGCATTAATTTGGTTAACAGAGATGCTCATAGGGCAATTTGACATAAAGTCTCAGCAATATTTGATAATTTTAACGGTTTTATTACTTTCTTTCTCTTCCGTAGCAGTTCAAAACATTTACCCTAACGTAGATAAAGTTGGATTATTACTTTCTCCTTTATTGCTTTCGATAACTTATTTTTTATTTCAAAAAGAAGTAAACATATATAAAATTGGAAACGTATTTATAGTATTGTTCTTCACTTTTTTAATTAATAGATTTACTGTTACCGAAATTTTTCAAGAGAATATCTATTACATATCTTATATGTTTCTTTTGTTGCTATTTTTAAAAACACTTGCGACTTACTTCGCAGTTCAATTCAGCAATTTTCAGTTCTTTTTTAATTTTTTTATTGTTTCTATTGTGTTTATTGGAGTAAGTAGTTTCTATTCATTTAATACTTTGTATATTTTTTTAGCAGGACTAACAACAGCATTGTTTTCAACATTAATAACTTTTATGTTTGTAAAAATACGCTTAGAGTATGAAATAACTACCAGACTCGCAAATCAAATTTACATATTTGATTTTATGTTTGCTTTCATTGCTTCACTATATATTGTTGATTCACTAAATGTTGTAAATGGTTTATTCTGAGTTTTGTGGAAAAACAAGTTTTAGACTCACCATTTACTAAAAAAGAATATTTAAATTTAGTTAAACAATTTAATGATGAACATGATGAAATCTTTGATGATTTCGCAATATCTCGTAAAACTATTGTTAATATTGGTAACAGAGAATTTGTCGATTACAGACCCACTATTGATATAAAATTTGAATTATTGAGAAGTAATGCCATTTCAAAAATTAATTTAGATTCGTTACACTATTTTCAAATTAAAAAAATTTTAAAAAATGAACTTTTTAAATCAATCAATATTAAAAAGTCAGATATAAGTGTAAATTTAATTTTGCCTGATCTTTACGAAGACTATTTACAAAATTTAACAAAAAAAAATCGACATGAACTTAATAGAAAAAAAAGAAAATTTTCTGAGCAAATAGATTTTTTTGAACTACTTGAGTCCAAAGACACAGAAATATTTGATACTTTTGTATCTCAACATAAAAAATCAAAAGGTGATAAAGGTAAATTTATGACAAAAGATATTGAGACATATTTTGAAAATCTTTTAAAACTCGAGGGTTGGAAAATTTACTATTTAAAAACTGATATAGGAGTTGTTTCTACTGCATTTTGCTATGAAAATAGCAATGGATGCTATCTTTACAACTCAAGTAGAGATAATAAATTTAATTCAATTAATCCCGGAATTGTCTTAAATGATTTGATAATTCAAAGCTTGATTCAAAAAAGTAAATTTTTTTTTGATTTTTTAAAAGGTACAGAAAGATATAAGTTTGATTTGGGTGGGCAACCAATACAATTATATGATTTGAATATAAAAATATGAAAATATTACAAATTAGTTTTCACACAGCTCCTTTTGGCAGTGCCGGAAAGTTTGATTCTGGTGGTTTGAATATTTATGTTGAAAAAATTTCAGATCAACTGTCTAAAAATAATCATGTTACTGTTGTAACTGCTGAAAAAGCAGAGAGTTTTTCAAAGGGCAATCTTGATTTTCAGTCTTTAGATTTATTCGATAAAGATTTGTCTGTTGAAGATAAAGAAATTTACTTACAGGAATTCATAAATAAATTATATGAATCATTTGATCTTGACAGTTTTGATGTAATACATGCTCACTATTGGTTATCTGGTTTAGTTGGAAAAGAGATCAAAAATAAATTCAACAAACCATTAGTTTTCACATCTCATAGTTTGGGTATTTTTCTCGAAGGATATAACAAAGAAAGAGTTGACTGTGAAAAAATAATTATGACATCATCAGATGTTATCACTACATCTTCACAGTTTGAGAAAAATATGATTTCAGAAAATTATAAAGTTGACTCATCAAAGATGAAATTAGTAAAGCCAGGTGTAGACGTGGAGATATTTATACCGAACTCAGAAATTAATAGAGAGAACATATTTTTATCGATTGGAAGGATACAGGAACAAAAAGGACAGATTGATGTACTTAAATTTTTAGATAATTTCAGGAAAGTTGAGAATAATTTTATGTGTTATTTTATTGGTGGACCAAGCGGTAAGTCTGGCATTGAATATTTAGAAGAACTTAAAAAAGTTGTAATTGATTTAGAGCTCGAGTCATACGTGGAATTTGTGGACATTATTTCACAAACAAAAATAAGAGATCTGCTAAATAAATCAAAATTATTAATACATACCTCTAAGTTTGAAACATTCGGACTCGTAGCAGCAGAAGCCCTTGCAATGGGTGTTCCCGTTTTGACAACTAATAGAGGCTCTTTGTTAGAGATTGTTGAGAACAGTATAAATGGTTATCAATCTGAAAATTTAATAGATCGTAATGTAAATAATTTTGTAAAAGAATTATTAAATAATGATGAGAAATTTAACGAAATTATGTTGAACTGTTTTGAGAAATCAAAGGGTTATAACTGGACTAATACAGCCATTGAGATTGAAAATCTTTATAGTAATTTTATTTAATCTAGACCAGATAAAAATATATCTAATTGGTAAACGTAATTATCAGGATCCGCATTCCATGACGTAACATGACCAACATTTTCATAACGTATATATGTAAAGTTGGTATCCCTATTTTCTGCAATTAAGTCAGACATTTCAACAGGAACCCATTCATCATCATCACCATGAAACAGTAATACAGGAATATCCGAGTTTATTACATTGTCAGTAAAGTTCATATTTTCAAAATCTAAACTATATCTAATTTCTGTAAATATCTTGAAATAACCAAATAATTGTTTTGGTACCCAAGGATATCTTGCAGCGCCGTTTACCTCAACGCTTTCCCAGAAATTTATCACTGGTGCTTCATAAATAATTCCCTTAACTTTACTTCTATCTCCTACATTTCCTAACCATGATGAGATAGGGCCACCTCCACCACTTGTGCCCCAAAGCACAACATTATCGGTGAATTCCAAAGCTTTGTTAATAGCTCCATCAAGATCTTTCCACTCAGTTGTTCCATATTGAAAAATTCCAGATGGATCTTTTGGAAGGCCTTTATCATTTCTATAAGAAATAATCATTGACCTGTAACCCATATCTACAATTTCACCAGCTCTCATTTTTGCAAAAACTTCTCTAGAATAATCTCCTCGAAAACCGTGAACAAATATTACAATCCCAATATCACCATCATTAGTTAAATATGCAGGAAATTCACCAAGGTCTGACTGGTAGTAAATAGTTTCATAGTCAAGACCGGAGACAGATTTTGGGGTGTATACTCCCTCGGAGGCCTGTCCAGACCAACTAGAAGTTCCAAGAATTTTATACTCACCTGTATCATTTCGAACTACAAGGCTAGTTCCTCTTATTTTATCTCCTTCTACCAATGTACCGTTCAGGTTTATGAGACTTCTTTCAACAATAGTTCCGTTAGTGGAAATTATATCTCCAACAACAGCATCTCCATTTTGTCCAATGATGCCGTAAATGCCTTTTTCTAACAGAGGACCCCACATTTCTTCTTCTACATTTAAAACAATTGAGGTGTCGCCTATGCTTGATATAACAACTCTGTCTTCAGCAGTACCAATACTTTCAGTGTCATTAAAATCCGGGTTTAATCCACCTTCATAAATAACCCCTGAAAAGAACCAACCAGCACCAGCTAAAACAATTAATAATAAAAAACCAAAAATATAACTTAATTTTTTAATCACTTAAAGTCCTAGAATAAAAGTCAGTTAATTTTTGAGCGTACTCTTCTTCATAATAAAACAAGATTTGAGTGTGTCCCATATCATCATATTTATGAATACTGTATTCAATTTCATTTTGAATTGCTATTTCAACAAGGTCGTCAGAATGATGTGAAAGAACCCTGTCGCTTTGAACTCCAGTAAATATTAATAAGGGTTGTTTATTACCTTTTTCTAATGCTTGTTCAGGAATATCTTTTAACATATTTATTCTTTTAAAAACTAAAGCATAATGGTGAATAGGTTCCCATAAAAAAGTCGGCAAACCTTGGTATTCCATTTCTTCTCTTACTAATGTTTTGAAATCAACTGGAGGATCTATAACTGCAATAGAACCAAAGTCATTAGATTTTGCTGGAATCATCAAAGCTACTAATCCACCCAGAGAACTGCCATAAATACCTATATTAGATGGTTTTATTCCTCTATCTTTTAACCATGAAATTGCTGCTATAACATCGTCGGTTTCATTTTGACCAGCTGTATAAAACCCGTCTTCACATGTACTTTCTCCATGATCTCTAAAGTCTATAGCCAGTAGATTAAAACCGTTTTTGTTCAACATACCCATTGGAAGAAGAATGTCAGGAGAAAACTTACTACTAGTTACACCATGAAGAAAAATAACAGTAGGTTTTGATAAATCATTTTCAACCCACCAAGACTTTAATTCTATTTCACCTGAATCAGCAAAAATAGAAACCTCTTCATAATTTTCAATAAAATAATCTGAAGGATTCCAATCAGCTTTCTGACCTAGTGTGTAATTACTGGGGTCATTATTAGCTTCTTCAAACCAAACTTCACAACTTACTGATGCTGCTTGTCCATAGGCAAACCAGCCAACTCCAAAATATACTACAACAGCTATTATTGCGAAAAAAACTATAAACTTTTTCAATTAAATCCCCTTTGTATTTATAAGATTACACCATTAATACTTTCAAGTGAACTTATAATCATTTCTATGAGTAAAATTATCTCTTTTGCATCTGATTTTGGCCTAAATGATGGATCTGTTGGGGTTGTAAAAGGAGTTATTAGTCGTATTGATAGTGAAATAAAAATTAATGATATTTCACATGGCATTCCACCACAGGACATCAAATACGGTTCTCTTCTATTAATGAGAGCTATTCAGTATATACCTCAAGGAGTTTTGTTGGCTGTTGTAGATCCAGGTGTTGGCGGCGATAGAAAAGCTATAGCAATTACGACCGATTGGGGAGTTATGATAGGTCCAGATAATGGATTATTAAATTTAGCTTGTGCAACAGTCGGTGGAGCACAAAAAGCCTACTCTTTAGAAAATGAAAACTGGATTATTCCTCATGAGGGAAATACATTTCATGCAAGAGATATTTTTGCGCCTTTCGCAGCAGGATATGCATCGGGACAATTAAAGCTAGAAGAGTTTGGACCTGAACTTGATCTAGAAGATTTAAAACAATACTTAATTCCTCTGACAGATATTTCAGATGATGAAATTAGAGGTGAAGTGTTGTATGTTGATGAGTTTGGCAATTGTCAAACCAACATATCTCCACAAGAATTAATTGATAAAGATTTTAAAATTGGGGATGTCATTCCAATAAAAATTGATAATCAAGAACTTAGCGCTAAATGGTGTGAAACATATAAAAATGAAACAATTGGTGGGATAGGAATTGTTATTGATTCTTGGGGCATGGCTTCATTATTTTTGAGTAATGGAAATGCTCAAAAAATGTTAAATTGTAAAGATAATTCGAAGGTAGTTATTAAAGCCTTAAATTAGATATGGCAAGAGAACCTGAGATAAAAATAATTAATACTAGCAAAATAACAAAAACTAAAGTCCATGGCCTCATGGGTACATAATACATGTCAGAATTAATTTTCGTTACAACAGTAAATTGTGAGTTGTGCAATAAAGCAAAAGTAAAAATTAAATTTTTAAAGCTTTTTTATCAAATTAGTGAAGTTGATGTTCAGACTGATTATCAAGAGTTTTTGCTACGAGTGCCTGTACTACTTAAAAATGAAAAAATTATTGAAGAAGGAATTTTTTCAAGATTAAGAATACTCAAAAATCTATTTTTTTAAATATCTATTGGTTTAGATCTGTCTCTATTACTGTGTTCATCTTCAAGATACTTGATAATTTTATCAGCAACATTTACACCACTAGCTTTTTCAATTCCCTCTAATCCAGGTGAAGAATTAACCTCTAACACTAAAGGACCTCTATTTGATTGAATTAAATCAACTCCTGCAACAGAAAGGCCAAGCACTTTTGCAGCTTTAATTGCACTTTCTTCTTCTTGTTTGTTTAATTCATATTTTTCAACGCTTCCACCTAGATGAACATTTGAACGGAACTCTCCAGGTTTGGCTTTACGTTTCATCGAGGCTACGACTTTATCACCGACAACAATTGCTCGAATGTCTTCTCCTTTAGACTCGTTTATAAATTCTTGAATTAATATGTTTGCGTCAATTTTCTTCATTGTCTCGATAGCACTTATTGCAGCTTCCATAGTTTCAGTTAAAACAACTCCTCTTCCTTGAGTTCCTTCAAGTAACTTAATGACATACGGAGGTTGGCCTACTGTTTTAAGTACTGATTCAATATCTCTTGATAAGTGAACGTATCCTGTAACAGGCATCTCAACACCACTATTACCAATTAATTGCAAAGCTCTCAATTTGTCTCTCGATCTGCTGATTGAAGCTGAAGAGTTTGCTGATAAAGATCCCATTAATTCGAATTGTCTAACAACTGCCGCACCGTAAAATGTCCATGTTGCAGCAATTCTTGGAATTACAACATCAAAATTCATTTGTCTACCTTGAAAAAATATTCTAGGTTTTGCTTTTGCAATATTCATATAACATCGTAAGTAACTTACAACTTCTGTTTCATGACCTCTGTTTTTAGCGGATTCATAAAGCCTACTTGTTGAATAAAGCCTTATATCCTGTGAAAGTATTCCAAGCTTCATGCTTAATCTCTTTTAGGTGTTGTTAGAAAACTTATAGATGGATTAACAACCCACCTTCTACCTAATGCTTTTCTTCCAATGAGCATTGTGTAATCCATCGGACCTCTATCAGTCAAAGTCAGCTCTATTTTTTTAGATATCCCATCCATTAATAGAGTTGTTTTGATATATGGCCTTCTCTCTACATCACCATTGGAACTTTTTATTCTTTTGTATCCCTCTAAAGGAGCAGATGTTTTACGTACTGTATTATTTCTTTTCATTACTTTAAACTTTACATATTTGATATTATCTCTTGTAACAATTTTTATATCAGCAGCATCAATTGAAGCTAGGGTTGCACCTGTATCAATTTTTGCAATTACACTTTTTACATTTAAATCGGGTAAAGCGGCATGCTCTTTCCATCCGACTACTCTTTTATCTCGTTTTTGTTTAGCCATTGTTAGAGTATTACGTAAAACAAAAGGGCACTTATAGCAACTAGAGCTATATGAAAGTAAATAACAGGTTGCATAAAAAAATTTTAATTAAGTTTTGGAAAGAAACAAACCTATTTTTACAACAAGTTAATTTGAATCGATTTCTTGTGAAGTTTCTTTATCTTCTTTTTTGAAAAATAAAAAGAATGTAACTGTTACGACAATTACATGGTGGATAATAATAAGGTTTAGTAACGATCTTATGATCGTTGCCTCTCCCCACATAAACAGGTAACTAACTGTAGTAAAAACTCTAAGGATATTTGAGAGTAAAATTCCTGACCTATTTGTAGTTACAGCAAAAAACATTAGTAAAGTATTTATTGCTACACCGGGAAGTAAAACAAATTTTAACCACACTAGATCATTGCCTTGAAAATTTGCTCCAAAAATATCAGAGAAAATTTTTGGGAAAAAAAATCCAAATAAAGAGCTGGCTGCTACAGAAAGACCATCTAAAAAAACAAATATATAAAGTGGAGATAATTTTCTCATTAAGGATTAGACCCGACGGCTTCTGCAGTAGATTCATCATCTTCAGTTTCTAAAAGACCACAGTCACTCAATACTTCCTCAGTATTTCCACCACCAAATACCACTCTCTCAAAAACTACAACAGCATATAGTTCATCTTCAGTTAACTTTCCTTGAAAACCGGGCATACCTCCTATTGATACAGTATCTTCAGCCCCGTAAGTGGGTCCTACTTCAGCTTGCCATCCTGCAGAACCAAGCTGAATCCACTTTGTATGATCAGCACATGTTGGAAAGGTTGTATATAATGCTCCTCCAGTAAATGCTGGACCAACACCTCCTCCTCCTCCTCCTCCATGACATCCTGCACAAGCAGCTGCACCAGCATAGATTTCTTGTCCAAGCGCTATGTAATTTATTGTATCTGTAGCAGTCACACCTCTTCCCTCGTATGGAGACCCATCACAATTAACAGATACTTGAGTTTTTCTATCAACATCAAGCATTCCTCTTTCACCACACTCTTGTGTATTAGAAGAACTAATAAGACCAATAAGTATAAACAACGGAATGATTATGAAGCTAAAATTGAGCCATTTAGGGAGAAGAGTTTCTGAATTTATTTTTATGCCCATGGTCTCGTTAACAAAAGAAACAGATTTTGTCACTTGTTTTGTTACAGATGCTGCAATAGGGACTTTTTCTTTAGGTGCTTCTTCTTCAGCAACTTCTTCTTTAGGTGCTTCTTCTTCAGCAACTTCTTCCTGAACAACTTCTTCTTTAGGTGCTTCTTCTTTAGGTGCGGAGACTGTTACGCTCTCTCCACCAGCCCAAGAATTTAATACTTCATCGACGGAGTTTCCTGAAGCAGCAGCTCTTGCCTCTGCTGAGCGTTGTATTAAATCAACAGGTGCTTTTAGTAGCTCTGCTATTTTATTTATTAACTCACTCATTTATTTCTCCTAATGATAGTAAATAAGCGACGAGGTACTCCAAATCTTCATCTTCGAGGAATGCATAGCTTGGGTGTGGTATTTCCCTATTAACTGATGTTGAGTCAGATAAGTATCTTGTGAGCCATTGGCTATTATTTGTTGGCTCACGAGTTGCGCTTGTAGAAAGGTCTGGTCCGAGCCTTATGTTCCCGACATTTTTTATTAAAGCTGAATGCGCATATTTATTTTTAAGCACTTTTCCATTTTGAGTATCAGGAATCAAGGTTCTTACATTTTGGGTATGGCATGATTGACAATTTAAAACAGAATAAACCTCAGCCCCTTTAACAACCTCACTACTTACATTAACTGTGTTGTTTAATGAATCACTTACAACACTTATTGCTTGATTTTTTGGAATAACAAAACCAAAAATATAAGTAAATAAACTTACTAACAATACTCCTGAAATAAAACTCAAAGAACTCTCATTCTTTAATTCAATTATTTCTTCAACTATTTCTTCAACAACTTCTTCCTGAACAACTTCCTCTTTAGGTACTATTTCTTCAACAACTTCTTCCTGAACAACTTCTTCCTGAATAACTCCTTCTTTAGGTGCTTCTTCTTTGACAGCTTCTTCTTTAGGTGCTTCTTCTTTAGGTGCGGAGACTGTTACGCTCTCTCCACCAGCCCAAGAATTTAATACTTCATCGACGGAGTTTCCTGAAGCAGCAGCTCTTGCCTCTGCTGAGCGTTGTATTAAATCAACAGGTGCTTTTAGTAGCTCTGCTATTTTATTTATTAACTCACTCATTTGTATACACCATTTCTTCGACGGTAGTTATGGATCCAGAAGATATTGCTCTTAAAACAGAAACAAGGTACATAAATCCGCTACCCAGTAGGAGTAGTGAAATAAAAGTATTTAAAGAAAAATTAAAACTTATTTGATTCCATACTATTTCAAAACCTTCACCATAAATTGTGGGGTTTCCTGCGTTTGCACCAGCGTTCCATGAATAGCCAGAGTTAATTCCTAAAACAATGTTATTAATTAAGATAGAAATATAAGAAATTTTAAATCCTAAAAAGACAATATCCTCAAGCTTTGAGTAAGCTACTTCTCTTCCAAACAATTTTGGAATTAAGTAATAGCTTAATGATATAGTCGCAAGAATAAGTGAACCAGAAAATCCATAATTTATAGCATTTACAAAATTGGTTATTCCTAAAATTGGAAGAAGATTTTCAAAACCTGAAACCATATGGAAGATCATTGTTATTGAGAATAAAATTATGGAAAAATTTAGTAAATTTGGTGATATAGGTTGGTTTTCTTCCCTAGATTGTATTGTTTTAATATAGTTAACTAAAAAAGCCAATAATGGTATAACTAAACTCATTGAAAGATATATAGAAATATTTTCAATCCAGTTTGGAAGTACTGAACCGTAATAGTATTTAGAATTTGTCCAAGGCAAGAGAAATAAAAAGCCCCAAAAAGTAATTGAAGCAAGGGTTTTATTAAACAATATTGCACCGAGTGGTCTTGTCATTAAAAAATGCACTATAGCCATATAAATAAAAGCAAAACCTACATATATATGTGTACCGGTATATAAAGAGTTAATTAGAAATATATCTGAATAAACTCTTAATTCTGCTCTAACTATTAAAAGAGAAATTAAGTAAAAAACCACAGCTCCATAAAGGAATTGAGCACTTGCAAATATTGAGGCTTCTTTTTTAGCTAGAAGATTTAGTGAGGCTAAGCTAAATAATCCGAATACTACAAGTATTTTTAAAAGAATTAGTAAAGAGCTATTTCCTAAATCGTATGCTGTATTTTGAAAAAAGAAGTTTACTAATATATCTAGAAATTCAGTACCAACAACTCCCAATAAAGTTAAAAACACTAACGGAAATAATAGCATTGCTCTTCCTAATGATTTCGAAAACAAATATGAGAAGCTCATACAAAGCGCTGCGCCAAATACAAGACCAAACGAAGCTTGAGTGTCAAGCCTATCCAAAAATCCGTAATTGAAAATTACATTGTTTGGTAAAAGATTAGCAAAAGTGAAATATGCATTTTTAAAAAATGAAATAGTAAGTGATAAAAACAATGTAAGTGGAAAAATCAGAACAAAAAGTTTCGAAAGTTCTTGTTCGTTTTTTGGAAACAACTTTAATTTCATAAGCCTAATAACTAATCATTTTGACCTTACTATTATATGCACAAATGTGACTGGTTATAAGTTAAATATTTTAAAAAAGATATTGAAATCAATTTATATTTTTCTTCAATCTTAGGATAAAATAAATAGGTAAGGTTTGAGGAAATTTGATTTATACAATTTATAAATTTCGATACAGAATAGGTTTGGTCTCGATTGTCTCCGGCATCGGTGGAATGACAATCGGAGTCATCATTGCACATTTTGCAGGGTTTCCAAAAGGTCAAGTTATTGACTACTTTAACTGGATTCCAAGAGGATGGTTGCCTCAAACAATTGGTCAACTCATTGCATTTGGTGCAAGTCAATTACTTCTCTTAGGTTTAGTTTTAGTTGTCTGGAATCAAAAAGAATTAACTTGGGCAAAGGCTACCTATTTTGCATTTCTAACGTGGATAGAAATGTCAATTCTTTTAGGTATCGTCCCATCTGAGTGGCTAAACCTAGCACAAGGACCTTTGGAATGGACAGGCCAAAGAGAGTTTATTCAGTTTCCTCCAATACTATTCTTAAATAATGAGATAGGCCTAAGCATGGCAGCATTAAAAGATCTCATTCAGTTGGGTATTTCTACTAATTTTCTTATAGCAGGATTAGTTGTCGCCTACTTAATTCAAGATGTAAATAGCAAAATAGAAAGTTCAAAATCAAGAATTTCTGACTATGGTAAAGAAGTTATAAGGGTGGAACAAGATGCCTAAATCTGAAGTATTAATAGAGATGCCAGAATTTGAAAAAAAATACAATTTGGCAATGGTTGAGTCAGACAAGGTAGCTTCACGTGTGCGTCCAAAACAATTTTTACATATTGATGAATCAGAATGTATTTTATGTGAGGGATGTGTTGATATTTGCCCATGGAAATGTATTCATTACTTGTCTGTCGATGCAATCGAAGATTCAATAAATGTTGAGTCTCCTGATGCATCGGAAGAGCCAGGCTTTTTTGTAGTTGACGAGGAAGCTTGCACGAGATGTGCTTTGTGTGTAGACAGATGCCCAACAGGAGTTATTTCATTAGGTAAGTTTGCAGGATCACTTGCTGATCAAGCTGTCGAAAACGGACTCTATCAAGCCCCATGGGATGAAGACTCTGGACAAAGAAGTGATAGGCATGGATATATATATGGAAGGCTTTAGGATTACATAATGCAAAAATTATCACTCAGAGACAGGATTAAAGAAGCGAGAGTAAGTGCTACTGATAGCTTTAGGGGCGGAAAACTCATGTCGAGTATTTTCAGACCAGGATCTCCTTTTAGAAAAGGATATGTTGACAGTCCTAGGAATAGATCTTATGTCGTTATGAATAATGTGCTTTATCACTTACATCCAGTAAAAGTAAAAAGACATGGTGTAAGACTTTCATATACACTCTGTTTAGGTGGACTGAGTTTCTTTCTATTTATTGTTTTGACAATCACAGGTATATGGTTAATGTTTTACTTTCGTCCAACCGAGCTTGCCTATGTTGATATCCAAGCCTTACAAACAGATATTGCATTTGGTTCTCTAGTAAGAAATATGCATAGATGGGGAGCCCATCTTATGGTTTTAGTTGTATTTCTTCACATGTCTAGAGTTTTTTACCATGGTGCTTACAAAGCACCAAGAGAATTCAACTGGGTAATTGGAGTGATTTTACTATTGCTAACCCTTTTATTATCTTTCACAGGCTACTTGCTTCCGTGGGATCAATTAGCCATTTGGGCTGTAACTGTTGGTGGTAATATGGCGGGTTACACGCCCGTAATTGGTGCTCAGGCAAAGTTTGGATTATTTGCAGGTCTTGAGGCAACGACTGCAACTTTATTAAGATTTTATGTTCTACATGTCCTTTTCTTACCATTTATTATTGTTATTTTTATGGCTGTTCATTTCTGGAGAGTAAGAAAAGACGGCGGAATCTCAGGTCCTTTATAGGTTTTTATGGTAGATATTCCTGAACATTTATTGAAAAGAGCTGCTCAAGCAAGAGCAAAAGCTTTAGGAATCAGCGTTGAAAAAGCTTTAGCTGAAATGAAAGGGCAAGAAGATCCAACAATAGTGTCTAAAGAGCCTGAAGTAATTGCTTTCGAAGAGGTACCAACTCCAGCAGCAGAGACACCAGCACCTGTAACAGAGACACCAGCACCTGTAACAGAGATACCAGTACCTGTAACAGAGACGCCAGCACCAGCAGCAGAAACTATTTCACCTGTAAAAGAAGAACATGCAGCAGAAACTACCGAGAAGGTTGCAGCGGTAAAAATTGAACAAAAACCGCCAGCAGCTAAGGCGCCTGCTCCAGCTAAAGTAGATACTCCGGATGAAGTAGATTTTGCTCCGGAAGTTAAAGTTACTCAAAGACTATTAACTGTAGTTAAAGCAAAACCTATTCAAAAACCTGTATCAGAGCCTGTAGACAAAGTTAATACATGGCCGCATTTAATGCTTCCAGAATTTGTTTCACTTATGGCAATGACTGCTTTTTTAATTTTGCTTTCAGCCATATTACAAGCTCCATTATTAGAAGAAGCTAATCCAAACGTTACTCCAAACCCTGCAAAAGCACCGTGGTACTTTTTAGGATTGCAGGAGCTTTTATCTTACTGGGATCCTCAAATCGCTGGTGTTATGATTCCCCTGGTTTTAGGTGTTGTCGTGTGGATGGCTTTTCCATATATTGATAGAAACCCTGAAACACATCCATCAAAAAGAAAGTTTGCAATTATGTTTTATACATTTTTTCTAGCAGGAGCAGGTGTCCTAACAATTATTGGAGTTTTGTTTCGAGGACCAGGTTGGAACTGGACTTATCCATGGATTGATGGAATATGGTTTGATGACTTACTTGACTGGATTCATTTCGAATGAGCATAGTTGAATTATCTTTTGCAGCTTTTGCTGTAGTTGGATTATTGGGAATTGTTGGAATTATAGTAATTGTTACTGGAAGAAAGCCTAAAAGTAGTAACTGGAAAAAAAAATTAGATAAAAAGGCATTAAAAGAAGATAAATCACAAACTAATTTTTTTGAACCTGAACAGCCAAAAGAAGAGCCTGAAGAAACTGTTGAAGAAATAGATGAACCAATTATTGACTCTGATGGTGCAGTAAAACTTGAAGAAAAAGTTATTTATGAGGAGATATCTGAAGAAGAGGCAGGAATAACAAGGCGACAGTTTTTAACAAAAGCACTGAGAATTTCATTTGGGGCTTTTGCAGGCATTCAATTAATTTCATACTTAGGATTTATATGGCCAAAAGTTTCTGGTGGATTTGGATCCAAAATTGATGCAGGTTCTATAGAAGACATTAAAGATCAAATATTCCAAGCAGATGGCTCAGTTATACCAGCCTTTATTCCATCAGCAAGGGCTTATGTGCTTCCTCTTGATGCCACTGCTGCCGCAAATTCACAGTTTTCCTCAGGCTCTACAGTTACCGATGGACTTGTGGCAGTTTATCAAAGATGTGTACATTTAGGGTGTAGAGTTCCATGGTGCAACTCATCCCAGGGTTTTGAATGTCCATGTCATGGTTCTAAATATAATATGATCGGAGAATATTTTGCTGGTCCAGCACCTAGAAATCTCGATAGGTTTAACGTCACAAACTCAAATGGAAGATTAATAATTGATACAGGTACGATTATTGAGTCTCCAAGAGCACCAGGAATGTCAGTTAAGTATCCTCAAGGATTATCTTGTATCGCTCTAACAACAGAGGAATAATATGACAAGTTCACTTTCAATAACACTAATTGCATTAGGCATAATCGCTGCGTTAGCGTTTTTTACTGCTTCTGGATTTAGAGGTTCAGGTAAAGTGCAAGACTATGCCCCAAACTTAACAAAATATAGAACAGATGATGATTTAGAAACTAAAACTTTAGACAGAACTTTAACAGTTGCAGTCATAATTGCTTCTCTTTTAACAATTATGATCCCTCTTTATTATCTTGGTGAACAAGATAGGCAACAAGGCTTTGTTGAAGAATTTGATGAAGTATCCGTTGAAAGAGGAGAGCATCTTTATGAAGAATTTGGATGCGGAAATTGTCACGGTGCAGACGGATCTGGTGGAGCTGCCTCCTATGTTGAAAAAAGAAGTGGGATTAATGTTACTTGGGCAGCCCCTGCAATTAATAATGTATTTTATAGATATGATGATGATGAAGTACGTTATTGGTTAATTTATGGACGTGCAAATTCTCCGATGCCCGCATGGGGACTAGAGGGTGGTGGTCCCATGAATGACGGTCAATTAGATGATTTAATAGAATACATGCACCATTTTCAAATTTCTCAGGACGAAGAGCTTCAAACTATTGAAATGAATATAAATAGTTCGCTATCAAGATTAGAAACATCAGAATTATTAGTTGAAAACGAAATTGCTAGACAAAAAGAATTGATACAAAGTGTAAAGGATGCCCCTATAAAATTACCAATTGTAGAAAAAGCTGTTAAAGATGTTACTGATTTATTATTAAAAGAAGGTGGTATTGATACTGATGAGGATGGTTTAAGTGATTCAGTAGAAATAGAATTATCATCTTACAGCGCATCCATATCTGAAACTTTAGGTACAAATATATTGAATTTGGATCCTGATAATGAACAGTCAATACCTGGAAGAAAAGATTTATCAGTAGCAAAAGGATTATTATCACAGCTTGAATCTGAACTTATTAATATAAGAATAGTTTCTGAGGGTTTTGACAAGTTTTTAAATGAAGCCGAAACAGGTTTAGCATTTCTTGAAAAAGCACTTGAAGAAAAACTTTGGGAAGTTTCCTTTGAAGAAATAGCAGACTCCACTTTTGATGGAGATTTAGAAAAAGCAAAAAGGGCTGTGGGGTTATTCAATGCATATTGTGCTAGGTGTCATACAGCAGGATATTCTGCCGGTGTTGCATATACTAAAGAAATAGCTTCAGGAGGATTAGGACCTGCATTAAGAGCTGGTAGAGTAAACATACAATTTAAACAAAGAGAAGATTTTATTGATTTTATTGTTAAAGGCTCCGTAAATGGTAAAGCTTACGGCGTCAATGGTGTGGGTGGAGGAAAAATGCCTGGCTTTGGAGCAGTGCTTCCTGAATCTGACATAGCTTTAATAATTGATTATCTGAGAGGAATGAAGCCCGATGCGTGAAATAATGCGATCACTTCTTTCATCTAACTTATTAGTTACTGGAATAATCATGTTTATTGGTTCCCTCATTGTATTTGCTGGATCAACATTTTTATTGAACGCAACAAATGTTGGAAAAAGATTAGGTTTCTTAATTACTGGAGCTGCAATATTTGGTTGGGGGGTAATTAATTCAATTTTCTTCATACTTTATGCCCCAAGAGGCCCAGCACCAACAAGCATTGATGGATTAAATGCATTTGAAATAAGAATTATTCCAATAACATTTTTAATTGGTTCCGGAATCCTCTTCATAATGTTTTTATTAGCTTTAAATAGGTTTGAACAAGAACAACTTGAAAAGGATGAACAAGATAATTAGATTGTCATTATGACACAAATCTGGTTCATAACAGCGGCTGTACTTTTATTAGCAGAACTTTTAGTGCCAACTTTTTTTATACTTCCATTTGCAGTTGGTTCTTTTTTCGCAGGTATTGTATCTTTATTTACAGAAAGTCAAAATATCCAGTTGTCAACTTTTGTAATTTTTAGCCTTGTGGGCGTATATTTATCCGTGAAGGTTTTTGGTCCTAGAAATAAAGAAAAGAAATCTAGCAAGGGATTTTCTGAAGGAGCAAATAAGTATATAGGAATGTCTTTTGTTACGACTGAAGAGCTAGATATTTATGAATCAACTTTACAACATGTATATGGAGATGATTGGCAAGTAGTTTCGCTAGATCGAAGGATTCCAGCAGGATCAGAAGTAAAAGTAATAAGTGTAAACGGTACAAAATTAGAGGTACAAACGAAGGAAGGTTAAAATATAATTATGGAATTTATATTAGGTTTAGTCAGATGGGTAGTAATAATAGTACTGCTCGGAGTTGTGTTATTTAGAATATTTAGGATTATCAGGCCTTTTGAAACAGGACTTGTTGAAAGATTAGGTAAGTTTCACAGAGAGGCTAAATCGGGTTTAAATATTGTTATTCCTGGTTTAGAAAGAATAATAATTGTGGACATGAGAGAGCAAGTAATTGATGTTCCTCCACAAGAAGTTATTACAAAAGATAACGTTACGATAACGGTCGATGCAATAATTTATTATGAACCTACAGACCCTAAAAAACTTGTTTATAACGTTGGAGACTTCATTCAAGCTGCTACAAAACTAGCACAAACAAACTTAAGAAATGTAGTTGGTGACTTAGAATTAGACGCAGCATTAACTTCTAGAGAGACTATTAATACGCAGCTGAAGCTTATTCTTGATGAAGCAACTGACAAATGGGGAACAAGGGTAGTTAGAGTTGAAATTCAGAGAATTGATCCACCACAAGATGTTCAAGACGCTATGAACAAAGTTATGAAAGCTGAAAGAGATAGAAGAGCTGTAGTTACTGAAGCTGAAGGTGAAAAAAGAGCAGCAATTCTTACAGCAGAGGGTAGAAAAGAGTCACAAGTTTTGGATGCAATTGGTGAGGCAGAGGCTTTAAAACAAGTTGCTGATGCTCAAAAATATGAAAAAGTTGCAATTGCTGAAGGTGAAGCTGAGGCAATTGAAAAAGTATTTGATGCAATCCATAAGGGAGACCCAACAAATGACTTAATTGCAATTAAGTATTTGGAGTCACTTGAAAAAGTAGCGGATGGAAATGCTACAAAGATTTTCTTGCCGGCAGATTTATCAGCCACTCTTGGCAGTATTGGTGCAATTTCAGAACTTTTTAAAGATGACAAATCTGATAACACAGATAAATCTGCTGAAGATGCAGATAAACCGACTGAAGATTCAGATAAATCGACTGAAGAATAAATACAAACCAACACCAATTAAACAAACACCACTTATGATATTTATGTATCTTTTTACTTTTGTTGACGAATTATCAAATAAATAACTACTTACTAAAGCATAAGAAATATCTGCAAAAAGATTAATAAGTATTGTCACAATACCAAGAAAAATAAGGGTAGAAAAAATATTAGATTCATCTGCTATAAATAACGGCAATACAGACAAATAGAAAACCCACATTTTTGGATTTGCAAGATTAATTTTAAATCCTGACATAAAGGATGCTGAGCCAAGTACCTCAGGACTATCTCCTTTATCCTGTAAAGTTTTGATTCCTTTATAAAAGATATAAATTATTCCAAAAATATAAATTAAAGTTAGTATTTCAGGAATTAACGAAAATATATAAGTAATAACTGCAGCAGTAATTATGGTTATTCCTATTGCACCAGTTGCCGCACCATAAGCAACTTGAAGAGCATTTTTTCTTCCTTTTTGAACAGCTTCATTAACCACTAATGCAATAATTAGACCTGGGCTAAAAGCGACACTAATTTGTAGAATAATAAATTCGACGGTTAGTGATTGAAGCTGCAATATTAAGATTTTGTTTTATTAAGTTCTGGGACACCTTGTTTGACTGAAACTTCACAATCCTTATATTCACTTGCAATTTGATTACCCACAATTATTAATAATTCTAAAACAGACTCTTTTTTTCCAGAAGTGGACCCAAAAGTATTAGGAGAGTTTTCATGTTCTTTTTTTATTTTGTTGAAAACTTCGATTGCTTGTTCTTTATTTAATTTGTTTGATAAGGCAGTTTTTGTGATAACTTCAAAGCTTTTTCTCTGGCGTCTAGGTAAATCAAATTGCATAGATTTATTCTAACTATTTATTAATAGCTTTTGTAATGAGACCTCATAATCTTCAGAATATTTTACAGTGTCAATTTCATTAAAACCAAAAGATTTGTGAAACTTAAAGGAAGCTTCATTTATAGATGGGAGAAGATTTATCTCAGCAGTTAAATTCTTTATAAAATTTTCTTTCGCAAAATTGAGAGTATTTTTATAAAGTGCAGTACCTAGCTTACTTTTTCTATAATGATTTTCAACTGCAACTCTATCGATGTATAAAAAATTACTTACTCTCTTGCCAATCTCATTAAAGTTTTTATGTTTTATCTGCCGCATGTAATTTATAGTGTTTTCATTATCTTGAAAACAAACTATATACCCTATAACTTCATTGTTTCTTAATATGCATTCGTTGTAATCGGAGTTTTCTACGAGATTTATAAATCCATCCAAGGATTTTGTGCCAACGTTAGGAACATTTTGTTCATTTAATTTATGGCACTGCAAAACAAAGTTGCTTTTGATTGGGGAAAATAAGTAATCTTTCATACATAGGAATATACATTTAATGTATAAAAATGTAAAATATAAGCATGATTCAAAAACAAGTTCTCATGAGTTCTCCAGATTTTTTCAAAGTAGAGTACTCCATTAACCCTTGGATGATTGCAGGAGTTACAGTTGATTTAGATTTGGCAAAAGAGCAGTGGAATAATTTAAAATCTACAATTGAAAAAGCTGGAGCAGAAGTAAAAGTAGTCCCTCCTTCTAGGGAATTTCCGGATCTTGTATTTACCGCAAATTCAGGAATTATAAATGATAAAAATGTTCTCATCGCTAATTTTAAATTTGAAGAAAGACGTGGTGAAGAGGACTTATATATGAACTGGTATAGCGATAATGGCTATAGTGTTGGACGAATACCATCAGAGTTTAAATTCGAAGGCAGAGGTGACGCCTTTGTTTATGGCAATTATTTAGTTGGATCATATGGTATAAGAAGTGACAAAGAAGCGCTGCTTTTCATTGCTGAAGAATTTCAATTGGAACCAATAATTGTTGAGTTAGCTCAAGAAAAGTTTTATCATCTAGATACTTGTTTTCAACAATTTCCGACTGGAGATGCTATTTTTTATCCAGAGGCATTTAAAGATCAGTCATTAAGTGCATTTGAAAGTTTATTTAATCTTATTCCTGTATCAGAGCACGATGCAAACAAGTTGGCTTGCAATGCGGTTGTAATAAATAACACAGTCATATTTCCTTCAGAAGATATTGAAGCAATTAAAACTGTAGAGGGACTTGGTCTTCACGCTGAGGTAGCTAATGTTTCTGAGTTTCTCAAATCTGGCGGTGCGTGCCAGTGTCTTGTAATAGCATTAAACTAAAAACAATATGATTAAAAGACTTTTTAAATTTGTGATTTGGCCTGTGAAAAAAATTGTCCTATTGCCGTTTAAATTTTTACTTTATACATTATTAATATTTGTAATTCTAATTTTATTTTTTCAATACAGGACAGACTACCAGGTAGACACCAGCCCACTTTCTAAAATAGAATACGAAAATTGTATTGAAGTAATTGATAGTTACGAAATTACGCTTAATCTTTTATCAGAGTATGTTGGGGAGTTAGATAGTGTCCAACGAGAGTTTTTAGAGGAGCGTTTACCTGATAATCTACAAGTGTTGCTCGAACCACAAAAGATTGATCCAGATGAATTTGAAAATATAAAAGGAAGTCTAAAAACTTATCTTCAAGGCGGAAGACTGCCAGGATTTAATGGTAAAGCCCTTCTTCCTCAAGCTGCTAGTTTATGTCGAACTGGTCTAGGTTAAATCCAAGACTGTAGCACTGGATAACTGGATTAAAGCTTTAGGTGAAAGAAAAAATTTAGAGACCCTATTCCCAGCTCCAATAAATAGTTTTTCTCGATCAGTTACGTTTTTATCTATATAAACCTTAACATTTTCAGGTAATCCAAGTGGACTAATTCCGCCATATAATTGACCAGTCACAGTTTCAGCTTCTTCTCTTGAGGCAAAACTTACTCTCTTTGCTCCCATAGCCACTTTAGCCTTATGGTTTACGTCCAATCTATTTGCACCTAAAACACAAAACATGGCATAAAACTCTTCTGGCTTCTTTGCTTTAATTAAAATTGCATTACAAGAATCTTCAATATCAAACCCATAATGATCACAAAAGTTTTGAGTATCAGAAAATTCATCTAAGCACTCAAATATTTCAAGAGTTTCTTTGTTCTCTTCATAGACTTTTGCAACAGAATTATGAATTTCCACCATAGACTTTATGATATCTGAAAAACGATTAGTTACAATTTGAGTATGGAGTTTAGAACAATCATTGAACCTTTTAAGATAAAATCTGTTGAGTCTCTTCCTATTACGACCGAACAGGAGAGAAGAGAATTCCTGGAAAGAGAACATTGGAATGTGTTTGGGTTGAAGTCACAAGAGGTAACTATTGACTTACTTACAGATTCAGGCACAGGGTCAATGTCGTCAGAACAGTGGGCCGCAATAATGCGAGGAGATGAATCCTATGCAGGTTCGCATTCATGGCAGAGATTTCATGAAGTGCTTTCTGATCTCACTGGGTATAAACACATTATCCCAACACATCAAGGTAGAGCAAGTGAAAAAATTCTTGCGACAATTAGTGTTAAGGAAGGGGACATTATTCCAAGCAATAGTCATTTTGACACTACTAGAGCTAACTTTGAGTTTGCACAGTCAAATCCCGTGGATCTTTTGTGTGAAGAAGGCTTAGATCTCCTATCTCCAGCGCCTTTTAAGGGAAATGTTAATTTAGAGAAATTAGAAGAACTTCTGAAGGGACCTGATAGTGACAAAATTCCATTTGTACTAATGACAATTACAAATAACACAGGTGGAGGTCAACCTGTCTCAATGGATAATTTAAAAAAAGTCAAAGAGCTTTGTATTAAGTACAACAAGATGTTTCTATTAGATGCATGTAGGTTTGCAGAAAATGCGTGGTTTGTTTCACAAAGAGAAGAAGACTATAAAAATGTTGAGATAAGAGAAATAGCAAAAGAAGCTTTTCGACTTGCTGATGGCTGCACAATTAGTTTAAAAAAAGATGGATTTGGAAATATTGGAGGAGTTCTTGCGTTCAACGATGATGCTTTAGCGGAAGCTGCAAGAAATTTATTAATTCTCACTGAAGGGTTTCCGACATATGGAGGATTAGCAGGTAGAGATTTAGATGCTTTAGCACAAGGTCTTAAAGAAATTACGGATAAAAATTATTTAGAATATCGTGCTAGATCAATTTCTTACTTAGCTGAAAAGGCATTGAGTTACGACATACCAGTTGTTCAACCTGCAGGTGGTCACGCTATGTACATAGATGCAAAAACATTTTTACCTAACATACCTCCTCATGAATACCCAGGACACTCGGTTGCGTGTGAAATCTATTTAATTGGTGGTGTAAGAGCTGTTGAATTGGGAACACTAGCCTTTGGGGTTGCAAATGAAAATGGAGAACCTGATACACCTGCTACACATGAACTTGTTAGACTTGCTGCTCCAAGAAGAACATATACACAAAGTCATTTTGATTATGTTGCTGAAGTATTAGAAAAGTTAGCTGAGAGAAAAGATAGTTTAAAAGGATATAAAATTATTGAACAACCAAAGCTTCTTAGACATTTCACAGCAAAATTAGCACCACTAGGATAACAAATTGAAAAAGTATAAATATATATTTGTATTGAATTTTTTTATCCTTCTTTCTTTTTGTGGTGGAGACGGTGACAATCAACAGGAAGATTATTCTCAAGATGTTGAAATTGAAAAAGTTTCTCAGGTTAGCTTAACTCGAGGAGAAATAATAGAAGATAATTCTTATTTAGATTTTCAAAGATATTTAGACGTTGCTGACATTAGAATATTTATTCTCCCAGAAGTCTCTGATGATTTTGCATACAAAGTCGCAGATTTATATAACCTAATGCTTGAAGAAGGTGAAAATATCAATTATGAGTTAAGAGATAAATATCTTGTTAATACAAAGAATAATCTTGTTTTTCAGAAGGTAGGTTACGAAGGTCCTGAGCGATATAATTTAGATTCGGATCCTCCAGGAGTAGATTGTTGCCCGGGTAAAGGCTACGAAGATAATCATACAGATTTTATTTGGGAATATTTAAACGTAAGGCCAGAAGAACAAATTGGAGAGGTTATAGAGCATCTACTACACACAATAACTGGTGTAGCATTTGCCCTTGAATTTGAAGAGTGGAATTGGGAAAATCCAAATTCAAAAATTAATCTAGCAATGGAGGAAGCAGTTGATAATGGCATTTTTGATATCTCAAGTTATGAAGATATCAAAAAGTATGGAAGCATTGAAGATTTCAATAAGGTAACAGCTATTGAGTTTGCATTTTGGGGAATAATTGTGAGCTGGGATTATGGAGATATTTATGAGTTACCTCATGATGAGTTTACAATTTCTACACCTAAAGAACTTAAACAAGAGCTACCTATTTTTTATTCTTTGTATGAAGATACATTTAATAAAATATTTTCAACACCTGAAAAAGATACTGTTATAGAGATGTTTGAATAAGCTTTTTATATAATTATTTGAATGAAAAAATATTTAGTTATATTTCTTTTGTTTTTTGTGTTTTGTACTGAAACATCATTAGTTGATAATATGCCACAATCAACACCTGTAACAGTTTCAATAAAGGAAAACGTCGATACACATGAAAAGCCAGAATTATATGTAATGTTAATGTGGCATCAACACCAGCCTTATTATCCAAAAGATAATAATGGAAACTTTTCAAAGCCTTGGGTCAGACTTCATGCAACAAAAGATTATCTTGATATGGTTGAGATGGTTCAACAATTTGAAGAATTAAAGGTCACTTTTAACTTAACGCCAACTTTAATGAATCAGTTAAATGAACTTTCAAATGGATCTAAGGATATTTATTGGATTCATACAGAAGTTAAAGGCAGAGAACTTACAGAATTGCAAAAAAAATTTATAAGAGATAGATTCTTTGATATTAATTCAAGAATTATAAATTCTTATCCTCGATATATAGAACTTAGAAACCTAAGACAATATTCGGAGCAATGGACTACACAAGATTATATCGATCTTCAAGTTTTGTTTAACCTTGGTTGGACTGACCCAAAATATTTATCTTCTGAACCATTAAATAAAATTATTGAAAAAGGTAGTAATTTCTCTGAGGAGGATAAAAAAATAATTTTAGAAATTCATAAAGAAATTATTGATAAAGTAATACCAGAACATCTTAATGCATACAACAATAACCATATAGAGCTTACTACTACACCGTTTGCACATCCTATACTTCCCCTTATACATAATTCGGATTTAGGAAAAATAGGAGATACTACATCAGATTTTCCGAAAAATAATTTTAGCTTTCAGGATGATGCAGCAGTCCATGTTAAAAAAAGTAAAGACATTTTTTTTGAAAATTTTGGATTTTATCCAAATGGTATGTGGCCTGCAGAGGGTGCGGTTGCCCAGGATGTTTTACACTATTTTAATAATGAGGATATTTCTTGGATTGCAACCGGCCAAAACCCTTTAGAAAAATCATTAGATGTAAAGATTCAAAGATGGGTTGGGGGAGTAGCGTCTAAACCAGAATTGCTATATAGACCCTGGAAAACTGTTTTATCTAATGGTGATACAGTACCAGTATTTTTTAGAGACAATTATTTGTCTGATAAGATGTTTGGTTATTCGGAAAAAAGAACAGATATTTCTGTTGAAGAATTTGAAAATACTATTTTAAAATTACGTGAAAAAACAGCTGACTTGGATTTTATTCCAGTTGTATCAATAATTGCTGACGGTGAAAATTTTTGGGAAAATTATTCAAATGATGGAATAGATTTTTTGAATGGAATGTATGAAGTTCTTACAAAATATGATTGGTTAGAAACAGTAACTCCTACTGACTATTTACAAATGTATGGAGATAGTATTGAGACAATCGACGAACTGTATCCCGCATCATGGTTTCAACCAAATTTTGGTACTTGGATAGGAGAGGCCGATGAAAATCAAGCATGGGATTATCTCTATCAAACAAGAATTGATTTTGAAGAAGCAAAACAATCGGGGAATTTCACAGATGAACAAATTGAACAAGCTTATGAATATTTGTTGTTAGCAGAGGGTTCAGACTGGTTTTGGTGGTATGGAGATGATCAAGATTCTTCCGTTGATGAATATTTTGACAAAGCATTCAGAACTTTGTTATCAAATGTTTACATAGAGTTGAATATTGAAATACCTGAATTTCTTGATAAATCGATCAATAAAAATTAATGATAAAATAAATAAAATGAAAATTAATTGGCCTCTACTCGCAGTTATAACTTGGTTCTTAGCATTTGTAACAGGCGTTTGGGCAGACATGCCTAATCCAATTAATCTGACAAATATTTTGGGTTTCTTAGCTTTTGTAGCTTTTTTTGTTTATTACAGAGTTACATATAAAAAATAAACTAGATAACTAGTCTTCTTTGTTTTGTAACTTTTGTTTTTTTATATTGCCATTAACTCTTTCTTGAATTTTTTTATAGGCTTTATCAAATTCTTTTAACTGTTCGGCATCCATTCTTGTTCTACTTATTTCAATTACTTGTCTTTTTTCATTGTCACTATATCTTGACCATTTTGAAATTTCTGGAGTTGTCCGTCCACATCCTAAGCATAAATCGCTGTCTGGATCAGTTACGCAAATATTTATACATGGTGATGGAATTGTCATATTGAGATATTAATACTTTTGTAATACTTTAATTAATTCAGTTGTAGCTATCTGAAGTGATTCCTTTGGATTTTTAATACCCTTGGCCCCACACTCAAAGTGGTTTACAAAAATATTTTTATTTTTTGCTGTATATTGTCCACCCAAAAAAAAGTTATCTCCATCAAATTTTTTCAACAACTCTCCAATTATTTTCCCCTCGAGTGAAGATTCATCAAATTTTCCTTCACAAAATATACCTATGTCGTAATTTTCTAATTTACTTATTAAATTGGTTTCCTCTAAAAAGTATTGTGCTCCACTTTTTATTTCACAGCCAAGTATCTGATTCAATGTAAATGTTAAACCACCGGCTGCTCCTGAGAACGTTTCATTTGGATTTACACCCAAAACAAGCTCTTTATCAATAAGTGTTATCAATCTTTCAACTTCTAATTTATGATTTACTATATCTTCTTTAGACATACCTTTTTGAGGTCCAAAAACATCAAAAGCTGAGTTTTCACCAAGTAAAGGAATACTTGTATCACTTAAAACTATAAGCTCCACATCTGGATTAAAGTTTGTTGTTTTGATGCTGTCTATAAAAGAAAAATTTTCAGGAACAGGATTATTAATTACTTCACCATTTGAAATAAACTCCATACCTAACTTGCTCAATAGTCCAATTCCAAAATCTATAGTCTTTGAACCACCAGTTCCAAGAGTTTCTGTTTTTTCAATAACTTCATATAAGCATGCAGAGTTTATTGACGTAGCTTTTTTGTTAGAGTTAATGCTTATTATTTGAGCTGATTCAAAAAAAATATTACCGTTGATATCAACTGACTCAACCATAGATAATGAATTATCGCAATTTAATGTTTCTAAACTTTCAAAAATTTTAAAGTCATAACTTTTGAAAATTTCTGTACTTTCTTGTCCGCCATCAGTAATGCTGAAGTAGTCTGCATTTATATTCGAATCCACAAACTTATTTCTAACAATGTCAAGCACTTCAATGGCGCTTAAAGTGCCAGAAAATTTATCACTAAAGATAGCAATATTCATGTATGTATTTTATTTAATTCTTAGTAAGATGCCAGCATATTTAAACTAGGAAAGTATGAAAATAGGATTTTTAACAGATGTTGATGGATATAGGGCTCCAATACACCCAGAATCTATTGAAAAATATTCATTAGATGTTTATTTGGAAGAAAATATATTTGATTACCTTAATTATGCAGATTCTTTCCAAGACAATGTAAAAAAAATAACTAATTTAAGTGATTTAGATATTGTTGCTTGTGTAGAAAATATTGAAAATAAAACAATAAAGGAACTCAAAGAAGGAGCAGTTCTTATTGGTATATTTGATTTTGATAAAATTGAAGAGATAAAAAGTTCAAGACCTGATATTAGAGTATTGAGTTTTTTCAAGCTTCCTAGAATTTCAAGAGCTCAAAATTTAGATGCTCTCTCTTCTCAAGCAAACTTACTTGGATACGCCTCAGTCCTAAGAGCTGCAAAAGAGACATCTGACGTAATACCAATGATGACAACTGCAGCAGGAAATATCCAACCATCTAAAGTCTTGATTCTCGGAGTGGGAGTTGCTGGTCTTCAAGCAATCGCAACTGCAAAAAGACTTGGGGCTAGAGTGTGGGCTTTTGATATAAGAAAAGATGCTAAAGATCAAGTGGAATCTCTAGGTGCTAAATTTGTTGAAGCAAGTTCTGAAGCTCAAGATAGCGTTTACGCGAAAGAAGTTTCAGAAGAAGAAAATCAGAAAATTCAAGAAGCATTAAAAGAACAAGTAATTGATAGTGATATTGTTTTAACATTTGCTCAAATACCAGGAAAGAAAGCACCTGTCTTGATTGAAAAGTCAACTGTTGAAAACATGAAAGAGAATTCTGTAATTATTGACCTAGCTGCTGGTACTGGTGGAAACTGTGAGGGTACAGAGATAAATAAAATCGTAGATATAAATGGTGTAAAGATTGTTGGTGAAACAGATATCTTAAACACTGTAAAACATGCAGCTACAAAGTTGTATTCAGAAAATGTGAGAAATTTAATCGAGCTGTATATAGAAAATAGCGATGATGAGATTTTTGAGGAGATGAGTTCATAATGGAAGCAACTTTTCTACTTACGTTATTGATAACTTTTTTAGCAAGTTTTATCGGATACGAGCTTATCTCTAAAATTCCACAGACCCTACACACTCCATTGATGTCTGGTTCTAATGCTATTTCTGGAATTACACTGATTGCAGCAATTCTTATATATCCAGAAGTAGGCGAGTCTCAATTACTTAAAATTATTGTTTTAATTGCAATAGCATTTGCAACCCTCAATATTGTTGGTGGGTTTTCAGTAACTGGTCGAATACTAGAAATGTTTAAGAAAAATGATTGAAATAATATTACTTGTCTCATCTGTACTATTTATCTTTGCTTTGAAGCTCTTTGGAAGACCATCAACAGCACATAGAGCAAATACCTTTGCTATGTTGGCTATGGCACTAGCTGTCTTTAGTGCTTTTAATTTTGATTTTTCAAAATATGATTCTGCTTTTTATATCACAATTGTTGTTTCAGGACTTCTTGGAGTTTTAATATCAAAACGAGTTCAGATGACACAAATGCCAGAACTAGTTGGTTTGTTTAATGGCTTTGGTGGAGGAGCCTCTGGTGCAATTGCATATGTTGAGCTCTCCGGTAATTCTTTGCCACTTTCTGATGTTTTCGTAGCAATCTTTTCAATGGTTATTGGAGTATTTACATTCTCGGGAAGCCTTGTTGCAGTAATGAAATTACGTGGCAAATTAAATAACTTCAATAAAAAATTAGCAGATATATTTTCAGTATTTTTACCTACGATCATATTAATTCCTGCAGTTTTAGAAATGGATGACCTTCTAATTGAATTTATTATATTGGTTGCATTAATTGCTGGAATAATTCGAGTTGCGGTAATTGGTGGAGCAGATATGCCAGTTGTCATAGCGTTCTTAAACTCACTATCTGGAATTGCTGCTATGTCAGCAGGGTTTATTGTAAATAGTATTATTTTGATCGTAGCTGGTGCTTTAGTGGGTGCATCAGGAATAATTCTTACATTACTAATGTGTGCTGCAATGAATCGTACACTTTTAGATGTTCTAAAGGGTGGATTTGGCGGTACAGCTATCAATAATGAATATGAAAAAGATCCAATTAGCACTTCCCCGGAAGATGTTGCAATCCAGCTAAGCTATGCAGAATCTGTAGTTATTGTTCCAGGTTATGGAATGGCAGTAGCTCAAGCACAGGCAGCTGTTAAAGAATTAACAAATACCTTAAAAGATAAAAATATTGAAGTGAAGTTTGCTATTCACCCAGTTGCTGGAAGAATGCCTGGACATATGAATGTACTTTTAGCTGAGGTAGATATTGACTATGAAGATATGTTTACCTTAGAAGATATAAATTCTGAGTTTTCCACAACGGATGTTGTAATTGTTCTTGGAGCAAATGATGTTGTAAATCCATTGGCTAGAACTGATGAAGATTCTCCAATTTATGGAATGCCGATACTTGATGTTGACTTAGCAAAACAAGTCATCGTGATAAAAAGATCTATGTCACCAGGCTATGCAGGTATTGCAAACCCACTATTTGTGAATGACAATGCAAAAATGTTGTTTACAGATGCCAAAGAGGGTATAGAAAATATCATTAAATCATTTGAATTAGTTTAAATATCTCTCTCTGAATTTAAAAAAGAATTAAAACAAAAAATATGATTTAGATAAGATAAAAACAACCATGCGTAGCACGATCTATTTCAATTTAGTAAAATAAAAATATGATAGAAACAATAACATCGTACCCTTTGTTTTTAATTCTTTTATTTCCAATAAGTACTTTTGTATTATTGGTAATTGGATTATTACGCGCTCCAATGGAAAAAGACTCCCTTTGGGCCGATATTCGTGATTAGTGGTTTAAAAGCTACTTAATTGATTTTGCTAAGTTAAGTACATCTCTCATTGTTTTGACAATCTCATCAGCTTTGTAATACTTTCTAAATAAGACTTTTCTTGAATTTACAAATGAATCCTCTACTCTTAATCTTCTTAGATTTTTCTTTGATGCCTCTATTAGCCCTTCATTTCGTTTTATAAATAGGTCTGTCAGATACTCATCATCTCCATCAAACTCACCTCGCCAATTAATCTTCAATCCCATATCAAAGCTCTCTGGAAAAAAAGCAAAGAAGGAGACGTATGTAGTTGAGGAACGTCCATGACTTCTTGTGTATACTTCTACCTCACATTTGAAACCATCAATTTCTCCAAAGATTCTTTTCTTTCTAAATAAATTTTTAGAGGTTATGATTGTAAAATCTAAAGTCTCTGAAGCATCAGAAAGTGCTTTATTTATTCGTTTATTTGATGAAATAATAAGCCATATAATTCCAACTACAAATAAGATTGGTATTGTAATTGCAATTAACTTTTCCATAATTTTATTTTAGAGATGAAATAATAAAAAGAACCAGCTCCAAAAATCCCTCTTTTCATATTTGGTCTTTGCTAGATTTTGGGCTGGTTCTTCAATCCTGTTTATAGTGTGTGGCTATAAACCACACTCCGTTCTGTAATCCATATCCCCCTTTGTAGCTACCACCAAGCTATCAAGAATTCTTTATACATTACATTTATAAATTGAAATTTCAGATGAGTAAGTAGCAAGTCTATCTGATATTCAGTACTATTAAATACGGTGTTAAAAAGTTAGATATTTTTAAAAATATATCGATTGAAAATCTCCATCTTATCTTTCCAATCATTTTTGTAATAATGCTGTACTGTCCCAGCTACAGAGGACAATAACGCGTTGCCATCTTGAGGTGTAAAACAATAGCCAGTTAGTGTATTATCTTTGACATGTAATGACTGTTCAGCAACAACACCATGTGATAAAAGCCTTCCGTGGTATCCATGATCTCTACCGAAAGAGAAAACCTTATTTGAGGACATCTTCTCTGTTGCCATTAAGAACTCACTGCTATAAAGGTCTTCCATAATCTCTTCGTATCGTATTGTTTTAGTAAAACGCAATGTAAACCACAAAGTGTGCATATATTGAGTTGGCAATTTGATTGCAGAAGAAAATAAATTTAACTTTTCACCTTCTTGCGCAAATAATTCGTGAACATCTCTTGCATGGTGTGTTCCAAACTCTTGATTTGAGTGCTTTGTAATAGTGGGTGATGGAGAAAATGAGTCATTTTGTGAAACATCATTGGCTCTTCTCAAGCATACAAATTGACCTTCAACAAGATCACGACCCTGATCCAATGCAAAAGTCTTAACTATTGATGCAATATTATGTGTATTACACGAGGCAATAAGATATTTGTTTGACTCATTTTCAAGGACATCATTATTTATACCCCAGGCAAAAAATGGACCAAATCCATGCTCAGATCCTTGAGCCATAAATCTTTTTGATTGATCAAGCGACGAATATATACTTTTCCAGTTTTCGTTGCCGCTTGGAGTGCAGTCAATTATTACATCAGCATCTTCGTATGCATTGTCTACGTCTTTAATTTCTGAAAATCCTAATTGTTTAAAATCTGATAACGTATCTGAAGTAGAGACAATTTTTGAACCTTTTCTAAGAAGTGCTTCGACTTTTCCTTTTTCATCTGAAAGGGGAGTTCTCTTAAAAAATAAAACATTATCTAGACCAAGAGCATCTTTGTGTTCTGCCAGCAAACCGATAAGAGGTTCTCCAATAGTGCCTGTACCAACAACCATCACATTTTTAGGCATATAGTTTCCCCCCTATATAATTAAAGAATAGAGGGGAGAAATTTTTAATTTACACCATGGAAAATAAACAAATTTTTGAATTCTCTAAAAATAAAACTGACGGTGACTCGTCTCTCAATAACCTGCTTGGTGGAAAAGGTGCAAATTTAGCAGAAATGTCAAAAATGGGAATTCCTGTTCCTCCAGGTTTTACAATTACAACAGAAGTTTGCAACTATTTTACTGAAAATAAAAAGCTCCCAGAAAATCTTTATAAAGATATTAAAGAGGCAGTCATTAAATTAGAAACTGTTTCTGGTAAGAGTTTTGGTAATGAGGGAACGCCACTCTTACTTTCAGTTAGGTCTGGTGGAAGAATCTCAATGCCAGGGATGATGGACTCTATTTTAAATATTGGTTTAAATGACAATAATGTGCAACAACTTGCAGAGACCTTTAACGATGAAAGATTTGCTTTAGATTCATACAGACGTCTAATTCAAATGTATTCGAATGTTGTATTAGGAGTTGAACATGATCGGTTTGAAGCAGTTCTAGCCAATAAAAAACGTTTAGACAATGTTGCATCGGATGCAGATTTTAATGTTGAGCAGCTTGAGTGGATAATAAATGCATATAAAAACACTGTAGAAAGGTTTACCAACGCAGAATTTCCACAAGACCCGTATAAACAATTAATGGGTTCCATAGAAGCAGTATTTAATAGCTGGCAAAATAAACGAGCTGCTACTTATAGAAAAATTAATAATATACCGGATGATTGGGGAACAGGAGCAACAATTCAGGCAATGGTTTTTGGTAATCTTAACGATAAATCTGGAACAGGAGTTGCTTTTACAAGGAATCCATCAAATGGAGTAAAAGAATTATATGGAGAGTACTTAATAAATGCACAGGGAGAGGATGTTGTTGCTGGCATTAGGACACCACACCCGATAAGAAAAGATAAAAATGTTGAACAGGAGTCACTGGAGTCTAAGTTTCCTAATGTGTATAAAGAAATTTTAGAAATATCAACAAAACTAGAGAACCATTTTAAAGAAGTTCAAGACATTGAATTTACAATCGAGAATGAAAATATTTATCTTCTTCAAACTAGAACAGCCAAAAGAACTGCTCAAGCAAGTGTAAAAGTTGCAATTGATATGCAAAAAGAGGGAATTGTAACAAAAGAAGAAGCTATAACAATGGTTGATGCAAACAATGTGACAAATTTACTTCATCCGCAATTTGTAAAGTCTCAAAAAAAAGATTTATTAATCAAAGCATTAAATGCATCTCCTGGAGCTGCTGTTGGTGAAATTGTTTTTGATGCAGATAAGGCTGAGGAGGAAGCGAATAAAGGAAGGGATGTTATTTTAGTCAGAGACGAAACAAGCCCAGAGGATATCCACGGTATGCATTCTTCTGTAGGAATACTAACAACTAAAGGTGGAATGACTAGTCACGCAGCAGTTGTAGCAAGAGGAATGGGAAAACCATGTATTGTAGGTGCAGAGAGTCTGATAATCGACATTGAATTAAAAACTATCTCTAATGGCTCAATAACACTAAATGAAGGCGACATGATTTCAATAGATGGTGGTTTAGGCGAAGTATATATTGGTGAACTTGATTCTGAGCCTTCAAAGCTATCTGAGGAATTTAATACTCTCATGGAGTGGTGTGATGAATTCAAAAGTCTCAAAATACGCGCAAATGCCGAAACAATAATAGATACAGAAAAATCACTAGAGTTTGGGGCAGATGGCATAGGTCTGTGCAGGACTGAGCACATGTTTTTTGAAGGTGAAAGAATAATTCCAATGCGAGAAATGATTATGTCAGATACAAAACAGGGTAGAGAGAGAGCATTGAGTAAATTAATTACATATCAGATATCAGATTTTGAATCCTTATTTTTACTTCTTAAGGATAAGCCAATCACAGTAAGATTGCTTGATCCACCAATGCATGAATTTCTGCCAAAAAGTGATATTGAAATGACTGACCTTGGAAATGCAATTGGTGTATCACCAGCTCATATTAGAGAAATGCTATTAAAGCTATCGGAGAGTAATCCGATGTTAGGCCATAGAGGGGTACGACTTGGATTAAGTTATCCAGAAATTTATGAAATGCAGATAGAAGCGATTTTCAGAGCATCTTACAACTTGCAGAAAAATGAAAAGTTTGATATTTCTCCTGAGATAATGATTCCTCTGGTTATGAATTCAAAAGAATTAATCCGAATGAAAGAAGTTCTTATAGATAAAATTAATCAATTAGAAGATGAATTGAAATTTACTTTTAACTACACAATTGGAACAATGATTGAATTACCTAGTGCCGCCTTAAACTCTTCATCTATTGCAAAGTATGCAGACTTCTTTTCATTTGGTACAAATGATCTGACTCAAACAACTCTTGGGCTTTCGAGAGATGATGCTTCAAAATTTCTTAATACATATATAGAAAATGACATCTTCTCAATAGATCCTTTTGTTTCAATTGATCAAGCATCAGTTGGTAGGGTTGTAAAGATGTCTGTTGATGAGGGAAAAAAATCTAATAAGGAATTAAAAATAGGTGTTTGTGGGGAACATGCAGGAGAAGCAGAATCAATAAAATTTTTCAACACTCTCGAGATTGATTATATTTCGTGTTCCCCTTTCAGAATTCCAACAGCAAAACTTGCTGCAGCCCAAGCTGAAATAATTCAGTCTAATTAAATATAAAAAGTTCATTTTTTTAAGATATAATTGCTTTTATGAATTACAAATTAATCAATAGATTAGACCCAATTGGATACCTTGGATTAGCACTGGTAGGTTTTATTATGCCAGAAGTTACCTATAGAATATTTTTGTTTGATTTTTCTGCTGTCATGGCAGACAATCAGGCACTTATTATAAGATCAATAGGAATCCCAATTTATTTTGCCGCTATGGCTTTTTTCTTACTTGGAGGAAATGCTGAAAATGGAAAGCAGTTGAACCTAATAAGATACAGTGGTGGGCTTGGAATGGTAGCCTTTGCTGTATTTACTGACTTTAACGGATTTTTTCTTTTTGGCTTACTTGAAATTAGTCTTGCAGTTGTAACAGGCAATTCTATAAAAAAAGAAGAAGAAGGTTCAAGTAGTTTTACAACTGAAGAATAATAAATAGTTTTATTTGCTGATACTTATTAACTATTTATATGGTCAAATAGTTATAGGAAAAATATGATTTTAAAAGATAAAAAAATTCTTATTACTGGAATTCTTACTGACAAGAGCATAGCTTATGCCTCTGCAAAAATTGCAATAGAAAATGGGGCAACAGTTGTAGCTACTGGCTTTGGCAAAGGTCTCCGTATTACTGAAAGAGCAGTAAAAAGACTTTCAGATGATATCAAAGTATTTTCAATGGACATTGAAAATCAAGATGAAGTTGATTCTGCAGTAGAAAGTGTAAAGCAAGAGGTTGGTAATTTAGACGGAATCTTACACGCAATTGCTTTCTCACCAACTCAAGCAATGGGAGGTAATTTTTTGAATACAGATGTATCAGATGCTGTAAAAAGTTTTGAGATTTCAGCATTTTCTTTAAAAACACTAGCAACATCTTTTCAACCTTTACTTAACAATCCTTCTTCAATTGTTGCTTTGGATTTTGACAATTCTCAGGCTTGGCCCGGATATGACTGGCAGGGTGTTGCAAAGTCAAGCTTACAGTCAATAGTTAGGTATCTGGGTTACTACATGGGCAAAGATGGAGTAAGAGTTAACGCTGTTGCTTCCGGGCCTTTGGCTACAACTGCTGCTAAAAACATTCCCGGTTTTTCTGATATGAATGAAGAGTGGAATAATAGAGCTCCTTTAGGTTGGGATACAAAAAACCCTGAGCCTGTAGCAAAAGTAGTTAATTTTTTGCTTTCAGATTTTTCTGAAGCTGTAACTGGAGAAATTATACATGCTGATGGAGGTGTTCACTCAATTGGCGGTTCAATGCTTCCTTAGTAGTTAGTTTTTTGAAAAAACAAGTACTCCATTGTGACCACCAAAACCAAAGGAATTAGACATAGCTATATTCATTTCTTTATTGACGGCATTATTGGGAGTGTAGTTTAAATCACATTCCTCATCTTTACTGTTTAAGTTAATTGTTGGAGGAATTACACCTTTTTTTAGAGAAAGTAAGCAAACCATTGATTCAAAAGCTCCAGCACCACCAAGAAGATGGCCAGTCATAGATTTAGTCGAGGAAATATCAACTTCATAGGCTTTAGCACCAAATAAAGTCTTAATTGCAGAGGTTTCGTTTTTATCATTTGCTGGTGTAGATGTTCCATGTGCATTAATATAATCAACATCATCCACAGATAAATTAGCATCCTTCAATGCTTTATCCATCGCTCTAACTGCACCTTCTCCACCTTCAGCAGGAGCTGTAATGTGGTGAGCATCAGTTGTAGATCCATAACCAACAATGTAACCATAAATTTTAGCATCACGACTTTTTGCAGACTCTTCACTCTCTAATATCAAAACAGTTGAACCTTCAGCCATAACAAATCCATCTCTATTTTTATCAAAAGGACTGCAAGCCTCTGCAGGTGTATCATTTTTTGTAGAAAGAGCTCTTATTTGAGCAAAAGCCCCGATTGTCATTGGTGTAGTGCCAGACTCAGTACCTCCAGCTACTGCGATGTCCACAATTCCATTTTCAATCATATTTTTTGCTTCACCAACTGCATTTGCTGATGCAGCACATGCAGTTGTAATAGTTAGTGATGGTCCCTCTATTCCAAATTTAATTGCTACTTGTCCAGTACTTGAATTTGGCATCAACTGAGTTATTGCTAAAGGATTAATTCTTGAAGCACCTCGTTCATCGTAAACTCTTACAGCATCTTCTGTTGCACCAATTCCTCCAATACCGGTTCCAAATACGATTCCACAATTGGAACCCATTCTCTTTTCTGGATTAAATCCAGCATCTAATAATGCCTGCTCTGCAGCATAAATAGATAGATGACCAGATCGGTCTAATTTACGTGCATGTTGTTTTCCCATGTATTCATTTGCATCAAAATTCTTGACTTCACCCGCAAAAGTCACTGGAAGATCAGCAGTATCAAAACTTGTAATATTATCAATACCAGATTTTCCATTGATAAGGTTTTTCCATGAATCTGAGACATTATTTCCAAGGGGATTAATTGTCCCAAGACCAGTAACTACGACACGCCTCTTAGACATGATTCGAATTATATTTTTGAATGAAGTAGATTTACAGCTTGGCCAACTGTTGAAACATCAGCAAGTTCTTCATCATCAATTTCAATTTCAAATTCATCTTCAAAGGCCATTACAACTTCAACTATTCCTAATGAATCAATTTCCAAATCTTCTTCCAATTTTGCATCCATTGTTACTTTTGATTCATCAATACCAAGATCTTCTACAAAAAGACCTTTTAC
>CACOLU010000009.1 GCA_902628045.1 uncultured Candidatus Actinomarina sp.
CGCTGCATTTCTAATTTTTGACATTGATCTACAGCAACTATCAACATCTCAAATTATTAGAGTTGCAGCACTAGTCGTCTCAAACCTAAGTGCATTTACTGCTTTTACTTGGCTCATTAGAAGAGTTAGCGCATTACAAGTTGCATCCGTAGACTATTTAGTCCCAATTGTTGGGGTAACTGCAGGAGTTGTATTTTTAAATGAGACTTTTAATTCTAATGTGATTGTAGCCTCTGTTTTTATTTTTATATCGTTGTTATTAAATACAAAAGAAGAATTCTCTTCTTAAATCAGAGTTCTTTTTTAACTTTTTTAATATCTTCTAAGGTAAGCCATTTTGGTTTACCTTTTTCTTTAGATGGATTTCTTAATAAGTATGATGGATGAAAAATTGGCATGTACTTTATATCTTCTTTTATAATCCAACTACCTCTTAACTGTGAAATAGGTTTTTTTATTCCGAGATAAGATTCTACAGCTGTTGATCCCGCTAGGACTATAATATTCGGTTTAACTAAATTAATTTGTTGGGTTAACCATGGCATACATTCAGAAACTTCGTTTATCAAAGGTTTTCTATTGTCTGGAGGTCTACATTTAACAATATTGGAAATATAGCAATCTTTATTTGTATCAATTCCAACTGATAGAAAAATATCATCTAGCATTTTTCCAGACCTTCCTACAAAAGCTAGGCCCTGCTCATCTTCTTGTTGACCGGGTCCTTCACCAATAACAAATAAATTTGAATCTGGATTACCTCTTCCAAAAACTACATTGTTTCTTGTTGTAGATAATGTGCACTTTACACATGAGGTACATTTGTTTTTTAAAACTTCTAATTTCATTTACTTACCATTTTATTTAAAAGTTCTATAAATGAGAAAACCCTTGAAAACTCCGCAATCTGTTTCCAGATTTCCTGTCTCAAGGGTTATCTCGTAATACTTCTTATAATGATCATCTATAAAGATTTTCTTCATAAAAAGTACTCTAAATGTAACTAAAAATATTTAGAAAATCAAAAAAAAATTTAGGAATTTTTCCCACTCTTTCTTCTATTGATAATCAAATTGAACATAACAGCTACAACTGTCACGCCTAATAGTGCACTTAAAACAGTAGATAAGAAATTATTATTTATGGCATTAATTCCATAATCATCAAGTAATAGTACAATTCCATCTGTTTGTGTGAATCCAAATTCTTCTGCAACTGATTCTAATCCATCTGGTGATGATGAAGCAAAAGGTGTAATAAGACTTAAAAGTAATATCAAAATAATAAATAATCCGTAAAAAGAAACTTTAGTAGTGTTTTCATCACTTCTGTCATAAGCGTAAACTAAGTCTGGTCTGACACGCATAAGTAGAGTGATGATTAATGCAGTTATAATTCCCTCACCTAAACCAATAATGAGATGTGTCGTGACCATCGCTATAAGAACCGTACCAACTGGAATCGATATTGTGCCGCCAATCGCATATTGAATTGTAAAAGCTATTGATGAAAAAACTACACTTAAAATTCCAGCAAGGACACTAACAGTTACAATAGATGTTTTATTTTTACCAATAAATTTGATCCAGTACTTTACAATAAACCAACTAGTTGCGCTCGTAACAATTGCCATATTAAGAACATTTACACCTAATGCACTGAGACCTCCATCAGCAAAAAGTAGGGATTGTATTATTACAACTACTGATAGACAAATCAAACCCAATCTTGGTCCCAAAACTACTACAGCAAGAGCTCCACCAAGTAAATGACCACTTGTTCCCGCAGCAATCGGAAAGTTAATCATTTGAAGAACAAAAATTAGCGCTGACATCATTCCAGTTAACGCTATAAATTTGTCAGCAATTAAATCTTTTGCTGAACGTATGTAAGCCCAAAGTGTTCCGAAGCTAATCAAACCAGTAGCAGCAGACATAGTAACATTCATAAATCCATCAGGTACATGCATACCAAGATTATAAACTAATAAAGTCTTATTGCAAGAGTTTTGCAATAAGAAAGTTAGAGAATATTTTGCTCTTTAAACCACTGGTGAATTTCACTTAATACAAACATTCTTGTATCTTGATTTAGTATTTCGTGTTTTGAATTTTCTACTCTTAAAAATTTAACATTCTCAAGCTGTGAAATTTTATTATTTACTTTGATTGGGACTATTTTATCATCAGCTCCATGAAGAATTAATGTTGGTATTTTTAGATCATGAATATTTGTATTTACAAATTTCTGAGCATTATTTATTTCATTTCCAAATTTAAAAGTCAAACTTCTGAATACTAAAGGATCCTTAAAGTATTTTTCAACGGTGTCTTTATCTGTAGATAAATTTCTTCTTGTTACAGGAGAAGGGGCTCTTAATTTTGGAAATAATTTAGACAGACTACCAGACATATTTTTAATAAATTTTGGGTAACTATCATCAAAATGTGGTGCTGACAAAACTAGATAATCTGGATTTATTTTGTTTTGAAGAATAGCTGATACTGACACCAGTGAACCATATGAATGTGAAAAAATTATTTTTTTATCTTTTGTTTTAATTTTTTCATAAGCTTTTGAAATTGCAATCATATTTTCGTCCCAAGATTCTATATGACCCTTTTCATCAACTTCTCCATGACCAGGTAAGTTGAATGAATAAGCTTCAATACCAAGCTTTTCTAACCAGGAAACATTCTCTTGATGACGCCCTTTATGTTCAAACAATCCGTGCACCACTAATGCTCCAAAACTAGACACAAGATCTCCTTTTTTTTATTAAATTAATAATAATGAACATTGACTTCATAAAAGTACCATTTTCAAACAATCCTTCTATGCAGAAATTTGATGGCTTGCTTTATAATCAAAATCCTGATAAGGAGTACTTACTTGATAAAGAAGTGCAGTTTAAAAAATATGGATTCGATTTATATGGTCAAACAGAACAGTTTGAAAATAAGAACCTAAATAGAAAGGTAACAGAACTCTTTGGCTCAGATCAAACAGACTCTTTTTTTGAAACTGCCATGAAAATTGAAGAAGATATTGCGGTAATGCATAATGGAAAATTGGTTGCTATATGTTTTTGCTTTCCTAGTGGATGGATTCCAAGCAATGAATTGAACTCTGATCTTTCAAAACTACACGGTCCCGTTGCAGATAATGAACTCTTGATTAAATCAAGTAAGAAATTAGCACAGCATATGAATAAGCATACAATTCGTCGATGGGTTTGGAACGTAACAACAATTTCAAATTTAAGCAATCATCCAAATATTAAGAGACCAGAAATAATTGATTTTGATAGCCTATATTTCAGACTTGAAACACAAATATCGACTCCATTAGATAGTGAATCGAGTTTATTTTTAGTGAAGGTTGATGTATTTCCATTAAGAAAAGTTTGGAACAAAATAATGTTAGAGAGCATAAATTCTATGAGCGAAAATGTCTTGAAATATAAAAATTTAATTGAAATAAAGAAATTTTTAAACAGCTGACCTTTTCTCTTTTACAATTAAAAATAAAATTAGGCCAGTAAGAATTGTTGTTAATGAGTTTGTCGTCATTAAAGGAATATCATCTAAATAGCTGCCATAAAGAAACCAAGATAAAGACCCTAGGAATAAAAATATGTAAGTTAATAATGACAATCCTTCAACATTTCTAGTCTTTAAAGTTTTTATTGCTTGAGGCAAGAAAGATACAGTTGTGAAAAAAACTGCAAAATATCCAAAGATAACAAAATTCATTACTATCTAGATTTTATAGCCCATAGGAATTAGGAATTGAATAAATTACTAATTACTGAGCTTACGTATTCTGCAAAAATCGGTTTGGCATCATTCCAAGAAATCTCATAAGTAAGTTCGAAAGCCTCTTCAAAATCTTTACCTGAGGCCATAACCGAATACATATGCATAGCAGAATCAGCACCAGACATTGCATTCATGGCTTCAACGGTTAAATATCCGATGGAGTATCCAAGTACATAATCAGGATTTTTAATACATATACCAGGAATGCTTTCGTTGTAATACTTTAAAATTGTAGATGGTGAATAATCATTAAAAGGCGCCCTAATGTGTCTACCAGTAACCTGTGATGATCTGATATCTAGGTATTCTTCATATGTTCCCACTCCAAGTGATAATCCAGCTGCATGAGCAATCCCTTCGTTTAACCAGCACGGGGAAGCATCATTAGCACTTTGTTGTGGATTTCTAGCAATTCCAATCCATTGAGCAGCTACAACTGAATGAGTTACTTCATGAATATGGAGAGGTCCATATCTGTATGTGTCTATTGAGTCTGAGCTGTTGATTCCAAATGTGCCTACTCCAAAATGAGGAGGTCTTTGATATATTCCAGAATTTGCTCCACTACAAACTCCATCACGACATGGTGCTCTTGCCATATCACCTTCAAATCCTGAACTATTTAATTCATTAATCGCCCAATCAAGATCTGTATAGTTGTAGAAAAATCCATAATATTTATCCGGTAGAGCAAAGTTTTGCCAAAAATTTATTCCTTTTTGTAAATATTGTTCGTTATCTAAAAAATATAGATCAGTTGAAGGGCCAATATTTAAAATTATTTCAAAAGTCTCATTTTCGAATTTTATATTTTCATCATAAATTCTCTGATAATCGTTCCATGCAAATTTTGGCACGTTATTAATATTTGCGTTTAACTCTCCAATACTCACATATTCACAGTTGTCACAATGATTTTTTAGAATTGTCGTTGTAGTTGTATCCTGAACAATAGTAGTTGTTGATTCTTCAACAACAGTATTGGCAGTGGTTGAAGTTGTATCTTGAGCTGAGGTAGTTGTATCTAGATTGTTTGAACTTGGCTCAACTCCATCAATATTATCTTGAGATCCTCCACATGTAAAAAGTAAAAGGAAAGGTATTATTAAAAGTTTGTTCATATTCTGATTTTACAGATTGTTTTTAAAAATGGTGGGCCTAGTTAGATTTGAACTAACGACCTCATCCTTATCAGGGATGCGCTCTAACCAGGCTGAGCTATAGGCCCTTTTGTCTAATTAACATTAGTCTATCAATGGAAATATTTAAATTTTTTTTTCATTTACTGTAAGATACAGTGCATAATATAAATGCGAGGGGATGTAGCTCAGCTGGAAGAGCACCTGCTTTGCAAGCAGGGGGTCGTGGGTTCAAGTCCCATCATCTCCACAATAAGGTAATCTAAATGTATGGATAAAAAAGATTTAGAAAACTTATCTCTAAGTGAATTATTAAAGCTAAAAGAATCCATCAATGATGAAATTGAAAAAAAGCGCACTCAACAAACACTTTCTAGTGCTAACAGAAAAGGACTATCTTTAGTTTGGATTGCAGTAGCAATTGCAATTGCAGCATTTAGGTACTTTAGCTCGTAATGGAATATTTAATTGCTTTATTTATTGGAGTTATAATTTTTAGATTTTTAAGAAATTCTATTTCATCTTTAGCCAGCATACCTCCTGAATTAGACACAGATGATGTTGTTGATATATCACAGTCATTTATATGTAATAAATGTGGTACGGAATTAACTATTAATCGACAGTCTGTTGTTGCAAATGAACCACCAAAACATTGCAAAGAGGCTATGGAGCCCATAGATTAATGAAATTTTCAAAATTTGATTAGTTTTATGAACTTGATAGTAAATCCAAATTTAATTTATTAATTATAATTTGTAGTCATTAAAAATCCTGCACCAATCAAGCCTAATCCACTCCACAAATACCATTTTGAAACAGATCCAGGTAGCAAGGTTAGATAATTAAGAACTATCAGAAGCACCCCTACAATCATTAAAGCTGACATTAAAATTGTGTACCATCGTGGTGAGGGTACATTACTCGTTGACATTTGACTAGATATTTTTTTTGATTGTGTAGGTCTGCTATTTTGTTTTCTCTTTTTTGATACTGGCATATTTTACAAAATAGTATTAAATCTAATTTATTTCAATAATATTATTTTTCTTAAACTTTATTAATTTGTCTTTTTTTAATCCCTCAAGAGCTTTTTTGACCTTTTCAGAGTCTTCATCTATTTCTTCAAAAAGTCTCTGATTACTTATATGGCCTTCATTAATTAAAAGTTTAATTATTTTTCCTCTTACTTCCCTGTTTGAGCCTTTAAATTTTTCTCCAGAACTTTTATAGTTAGAAAAATATTTACTACAATCACTTTCAATGGGGCATATGTCACACCTTGGTTTTGAGCTTTTACAAATGGAGCTACCAAAATCCATAAAGGCTTGATTAATATCTCTAGAATCTACTTTATGTAGGAAATATTTCGAATTTTCTTTAAAGAAATCCTTTGTATTATTTAAACCAAAATATCTTTGAATTATTCTTTCTATGTTTGTATCTATAGCAAGAACTTTTTCTCCATACGCAAACGAAAGAATTGCATTTTTTGTATATGGACCAACTCCAGGCAAAACGTCAAAATTTGGATAAATTTGATTAAAACCTTTTTTTTCTATTATTTTTGATGCTTCATATAACCTTCTTGCACGGTTGTTATATCCTAACCCAGACCACATTTGTAAAATTATTTTTAAAGAAGAATTAGCCATTGACTTTGGTGATGGGAATTCTTCTGAGAATTTTTTAAAGTATTTGTTTGCTCTTTCTAACTGGGTTTGTTGTGCTAAAGTCTCAATCAATAGAATTTGCCATGGATTTGTAGTCTTTCTCCAAGGAAAAGATCTTTTATTATTTTTGTACCAATTAATTAACTCTAATTTTAATTTTTTAGTACTAGTTTCCAAAGGTCAACTCAACAACGCCTTCTGGCTCTATAAATTCACCTTTTCTGGGTATCTGCTTTCTGACAACATCATTAGTATCTCCACTTACAGTTGCAACAAGACCCAGCTCTTCAAGAACTCTGATAGCGTCTTCATATTTTAATCCCTCAACTTCGGGAACTTCGATCCTTATTCCAAGTGATACAATTACCTGAATTAATTCGTCTGGAGTAACAATTTCTCCAGCCTTCGGTAAAGTGCCGGAGACTAATCCAATTTCAATATCTTCTGAGTATTCTTCTATTAATTCATACTTAAACCCTAAAGTTTCTAATATTTGAATAGCATCTTCGGGTGATTTTCTTGAAAGGTCGCTTATTTTTATAAGACTAGGACCTTTTGAAACAACTAAATCAACAGTGGTACCAGGACTCATTTTTGTTCCAGCTACAGGATTTTGAGATATAACAAATCCTCTAGGTATTTTTTCATCATTTACTTCGAGCAATTGACCTAAAGTAAACCCATTTTCTTCAACTAAATATATGGCTCTTTCAGTTTCTATGTCAAGCACATATGGAATTGGAAATGCTTCAGGACCAACAGATACAATAATTGTTACTAGTGAGTCTGGGTTTATAATAGTGTTTGATGGAGGTTGAGTACGAATTACAGAACCGGCTGGTACAGAAGAATCTGCTGAATTTTCAATTCCTACTTTAAACCCTAGATTTTGTAGATCTTCTAATGCTTGTGCTTGTTCACTTCCAGTAAGGTCTGGAATCTCAATTAAAGTTGGCGCACCTCCGTCAACTGGTAAACCATCAAAAACTTGCGTTAATGTCCACACCGTACCAATAACAACCCCAATAGATACAATTAGGGCAGGCAGTGTGAATCTTAATTTAACTTTTGGATTAGTAAGGTCAACCAAATTCTCCCTTGTTTGTTCAGACTGAAGTGATTTTCTTTGCTGAAGTAAAGTTGCCCTCAAGTCTTCAGCAGATTTAAATCTATCATAGGTAGCTTTTTCAAGAAGCTTTAAAATCGCACTTTCAACACCTTTTGGAAGATCTCTTCTAAACAATGATGGTTTTTCTGGCTTCTCGGTTAGGTGCTTAGTTGCTGTTGAAATAGGAGAATCTCCACTAAAGGGAGCTTTTCCTGTTATAAGTTCATAAAGTACGGTTCCTAGTGAGTAAAGATCAGATTCTATTGAAACTGGTTTTCCTTGTGCTTGTTCAGGTGATATATAACTCGCAGTGCCAAGTATTGAGCCAGTTTTTGTAATATCACTCTCTTCATTTTGAAGTGAAACTATACCAAAATCTGTAACTTTTACTTTCCCATCTGGGGTTATCATTATATTTCCGGGTTTTATATCTCTATGTACAAGCCCTTTTTGATGAGCAGCATGTAAACCACTAGACACTTGTGCACCAATAAATAAAATATCGCTAAGACTAATAGTTCTATTTTTTGCAATAATCGAAGTTAATGTGTTTCCTTCTATATATTCCATTACAAAGTATGGCTCCTCTTCAATCCCCCAATCAAAAATTTGTACAATATTTGGATGATTTAAGTTAGCTGCTGTTTTGGCTTCTCTTTTAAAACGATCAACAAAAGTTTCTTGATTTACATAATTAGGTTTCAATGTTTTAATTGCAACAAATCTTTCAAGCTGTGTATCACGAGCTTTATATACAAATGCCATCCCACCCTCTCCTAAAACTTCGAGGATTTCGTATCTTTCTTTTACTATCTGTCCAATTTTCATATTTAAATAATATTTATAATAACGGCAGTTATGTTATCTTTAGGTTCTTGCTGTAAAACCTCACTGATTAATGTTTCTGCACTAATTCCTTCTTGTAGTTTCTTTTTGAGATATTCTTCACCCAATTCGTTGTAAAGTCCATCTGTACAAAGGAAAACTACATCACCTCTAAATAATTGAATATCCTTTGTTTGAATTGTTAATTTCTTTTTCGTACCTAATGCTTGAAGCAAAACGTTCTGATACCCTGGAACATTTTCATCTTCTGTTAATTTAATTAGATTTCTTTTTGAGAGAACATAGCATCTAGAATCTCCCACATGCGCAACATGTAAAACACCATTTTTATCAATCTTAATTGCTGTCATGGTCGTCCCCATGCCCTCGGAGTCTTTATTAGTTTCTTGATATTCATAAATTGCTTTATTAGCTTTTTCTACATATGAAACAAGATCTTCATAGTCATTTTCCATCACAGAACGTGCTAACTCACTAGCCACTTCACCTTTTTTATGTCCACCCATACCATCAAATACACCAGCTTTAAATGGCACAAAACCACTTCCAGGTACATCTGGAAACACAGAATCTTCATTCTTTTTTCTTATCGGCCCACATTCACTTTTAACAGACCATACGATTTTTAAATTTTCCACTTATAAACAATCTTAGTTGTGAAATGTATTTGTTTTCTTACACTTAATAAAGAAGTAGAATGTCTCTCAAGTAGTTATTTGAATAAAAATGGTTTTAAATGAAAAATAGTATAAAAAATATTTTGCTAGTAGTTTTTGTGTCAATTATTTCTATGGGAGTCTATCAATATTATCAAAATTATAATGAAGCAAGATCTTTTAATGATTTTTTAGACAACGCTGCTCTGGTATCTTCTCTTCACCTTGAAGCCTCAGAAGAATTTAAAAACGTTTTAGATTTTTCTGAAATTAGTCGAGAGCAATTTGAAAATAAGATAGATAAAGTAGTTTCAAACTCAAAAGAAGCATATGAAATAATTAACAATACCGATGCATCTTTAACTCTTAAAGAAAAAGAGCTTTTGTCTATAGCTACATCTTATTGGCTTCAGGGTCTTGAGATGTTTGAGGTTTCTATCATTACTTTGATTGATAATCCTAATTCAGAAAAAATACAAGAATCTATTGCTCAAAGTATATCTGACTTATCAATTGGTGATAGATCTTATTCTGAGTTTTTATTTTTAATAAAGCAAAACGCAACCTCAGAAGGCACATTTCTGCCTGTTCTTTATGAAATAGAGTACGTGGGTCTTGAAGATAATTCATTTAAATTTGCAGATTTGCTTGTTGAGAAAGCTAAATCAAGCACAGGAGGACTATTTTTAAGAAGAAATTTATCGATTTCTGGTGCTGAGTTCAAGCCTACTCCAATAGCGGTTACAGAAGAAAATTATTTAGTTCTACTTAATGAAAAAATAGAACTTCAGGTTGTTCTTACAAACGAAGGAAACGTTGATGCTTATGATGTTGTTATTTTAATTTTAGTAACTGATGAATATGGAGAAACTATTCATGAGCAACAATCTAAAATTGATTCGATAGGCCCCCAAGAAAGCAGAATTTTCTATAGTGATGCAATTAATATAGAAGCAGGTGTATTACATGAATGGTTTATTAAATTAGAAGAAGTAGAAAAAGAGGAAAACTTAAATGATAATTTGTTTAATATCTTTGGATTTATTCCTCCAGAAGGATAACTTATGCTAGACCCAGCAATATTGAAAGACAATTTAGAAGTTTTAGAATTAAATATTTCTAGGAGAAATATAAAAATAGACGTAAACCATTTAATTTCTTTAAATGAGGAAAGAAAATCTTTGCGATTTGATGCGGAACAAAAACGTTCTGAACAAAAAGAATTAGGTAAGCAAATTGCAAATGCCGATGAAAGTGAGAAAGAGGAATTATTAAACAGTGCTTCAGAATTAAGTAACGAGGTCAAGTTGTTGTTTGATCAAGTTGATAAAAAAGATGAAGAGTTTTTAAACCTATGGGTAAAAATTCCTAATTTAATTTCAAAAACTTCTCCAGATGGTACATCTGACAAAGATAATTTAGAAATTAAAAAAGTTGGGAAAATTCAAGACATTCCTAACCCAAAAGATCACTTAGAAATTGCTTCTAAATTAAATCTAATAGACGTCGAAAAAGCTTCTGAAGTTTCAGGTTCTAGGTTTGCATATTTATTTGGAGATTTGGTAAAAATTGAGTTTAATTTAGTCTCTTGGGCATTAAATAAATTATCAGAAAAAGGATTTACTCCAACAGTCCCACCAGTTTTGGTAAGAGAAAATGCTTTGTACGGCACAGGCTTTTTTCCAGATGATGCAGAGCAAGTTTATGAAATCCCAAATGATGATTTGTATCTAGTTGGTACTTCTGAAGTTCCCCTTGCTGCACTGCACACCAATGAGATTATCAATATGGAAGAATTACCTATAAGGTATGCTGGTTTTTCAACATGTTTTAGACGAGAAGCTGGCACTTACGGAAAAGACACAACAGGAATATTTAGAGTTCATCAGTTTGATAAAGTTGAGATGTTTTCTTTCTGCAATCCTGAAAAATCTGAAGAGGAACATGAATTTATTCTTTCAGTAGAAGAAGAGCTCTTACAATCTTTGGAGATTCCATACAGAGTTGTAGATGTTTGCGCAGGAGATCTAGGTTCTTCTGCTGCTAAAAAATATGACATTGAAGCATGGATACCAAGTCAAAATACGTATAGAGAGGTTACTTCTTGCTCCAACACAACAAGCTTTCAAGCAAGAAGGCTAAACATAAGAGCAAAGTCGGAGGGAGAAACTAGTGTATTACACACTCTAAATGGAACAGCTATTGCTGTTGGAAGAATTTTAATTGCTTTAATTGAAAATAATCAAACTAAAGATGGTAAAGTCGAGTTCTCTGATAATGTTGGCGAAATTATTGGTGTTAAAAACCTAGGCTAACAACAAACTAGCAATCATACTTATGCCAAGTACAACATATGTTGCACGAGCCACTGCCTTATTTTTATCTAAACTATTTTGAAGTTGTTCTCCGAGTATTAACCAAACTCCCACACAAAAAGGTAGAACTAAGAAATATATCAAAGCGCCTTGGTTATTTGTAATATTAAACGCAGTAAGTCCTGATACAGCCATGACAACCCCCTTTGGGTTTATCCACTGAAAAAGACATGCTTGAACGAAAGTAAAAGGTTTATCAACGGAAGAGCTTTCTTTATTTGTATCTAAAGAAGTGGTGGCGATTCTATAAGCAATGTAGGTAATTACTGCATAACCAACATATTGAAGGTAATCAAAAATTTGAGCTGGTACATAAGAAAGCAAAAATCCACCAACAAAAAATAAAAAAGTGAATCCCAACCAGATACCTAGAAAATGAGGTATTGATGCTTTTCTACCAAACTTTATTCCAGACGCCATAAGCATGGAATTGTTTGGCCCTGGTGTGATAGCAGTTATAAATGCAAAAATGAAAAACTCAAACATTTGGTTATATTAACATCAACACTTGAGATAATTAAATAAGATGAAATATATATCAGATGAAGACAAGATGAGAGTAGCTCTTGATGAAGCAAGAAAAGCTCGAGATATTGATGAAGTGCCTGTGGGCGCAGCAATATTTGATAAAGACGATAATTTAATTTGTGCAAATCACAATAGAAGAGAATTAGATCAAAACCCAATTTCTCATGCGGAGATACTAGTTTTAGAAGAAGCTTCGAAAATCCTAGGAACCTGGAGACTTGAAGAGGCAACAATAGTAGTAACTTTAGAACCTGACACAATGTGTGCAGGTGCAATTGTAAACGCTAGAATTAGAAAGCTTATTTATGGTGCACCAAACTTTAAAGCTGGTGCAGCATATTCATTATATAATATCCCACAAGACCCTCGACTAAATCATTATGTTGAGATAAAAGACAATATTCTTTCCCATGAATCTGAAGCTATATTATCCTCTTTCTTTGACAGTAAGAGATAACTAAAATAGAATCTCAGGTCTTTTTTCGGAGGGATCGCATAGTCTGGCCTAGTGCGCACGCTTGGAAAGCGTGTAAGGGTTTATACCCTTCGAGGGTTCGAATCCCTCTCCCTCCGCAAAAAGAAAGAGACCATCTGGAGGGATGGCCGAGCGGACGAAGGCGATAGTCTTGAAAACTATTGTATGTATTCCATACCGTGGGTTCGAATCCCACTCCCTCCGCTGACTTGGAGAGGTGACTGAGTGGCCTAAAGTGCTCGCCTGCTAAGCGAGTTGGGAAGAAATTCCCTCGAGGGTTCGAATCCCTCCCTCTCCGCAATGCGCCCGTAGCTTAACTGGATAGAGCATCTGACTACGGATCAGAAGGTTGGGGGTTCGACTCCCTCCGGGCGTGCTCTATTTATTTAAAATATCCATTATCAATGGATGTGCAGATTTTATATCCTCTATATCAAAGCTAACTTGGTACTTTAATTTATAAAATTTAACAGCAGATTCTCGATCTGAATCCCATTCAACAGAAACCAGATCCATTGCAGTTAGGTCTTGATTCATGATTATATTTGGATCAGCTCCAGCATCTTTGAGAAGTTGAACAATCTCTGCTTGCCCAAAAAATACTGCACAGAATTGTGCAGTAACACCTTCATCATTTTGGATATCTAAATCCACATCATTATTAACCAATAAATCAACAATTTCGTAATGACCTTGGCAAGAAGCGATAATTAAAGCTGTTTCTTCTCTCCTAGAACCTTTAGAGTTTAAATCTGTTCCATACGCTATATGTTGTTTGATAGACTCAATATCACCTTTTTTTGCTGAAACCCAGATATTACTTGAAGGTTCTTTAATTTCTTCTACGGATTGGTTGTTTGACGTTTCCTCACTTATTGATGTAGTTTCATTTTCTTGATTAGTGCTGCTACAACTTACAAATAAAATTAAAAAGAAAATACAAACAGATAGATTCCCCCTTCTCATAATCCGAGCTTAATAGACGATGCACAGCTTTACTAATTAGTTTTAAATTAGTAACTCCAAAGCGGTTCTTCTAAATTCCAACCTGTTTCATTTCCCCAGGTGTTTAAATATGTAACCTGATCTACAGGATTTCTTTCAGCAACTCCCCATTTGCCTAATGGATAACCTGCAGTAACAACTGCATCTATTTTCCAACCTTTATCACTAGGAATATTCAAGATTTCAAAGGCTTTTTGTGGTTTGAACATTCCAAGTACTGTTGTTAAGCAAGTTCCTATACCATGAGTTCTTCCTGCAAGCATTAAGCTCCAAATTGCAGGAAATATAGAAGAACCAGTTGGATCATTTCTTGATAACACTACAAACATTGCAGGAACTTTATGAAAATTTTCTGAAAGCCAGGTTGCAGACTTTGTAATTCTGACTACTTGCTCAGCTTTTTCATCATCAAGTACATTGGATGCTCCCAAATCAGAAGTTCCTCCATAAAATTCTTTAACATAAAAATCCCAGGCTTCTCTGTACAGTTCTCCTAATTGATTTCTTATTTCCGGATCAGTTACTACAATAAATTTCCAACCTTGACGATTAGAACCACTTGGTGCTCTAATACCAGCATCAACCATTTGTTTTAAGACATCCTCAGGAAGCGGATCTTCACTAACTCTTCGCATAGCTCTTGTTGTATATAAAGCTTCGAATACATCCATCAGACAATCTTACTAAGATTAATGAGATGGATGATAAATTAATTAAAGAAATTAAAGATAATATTGCATATATCTGGATTAATAGACCAGATAAAAAAAATGCTCTTGACTCGGATGTTTGGTTTGGTTTACCAAAAATTATTGAAGAAATAAATGACAATGATGAAGCTAGTTGTATTGTTATATCCGGTAAAGGTGATAGCTTTTCTGCTGGTATTGACATAACAATGTTTATGTCTGATATGAGCTTAAATGAAAATTTGTCTTCAACACCGCAAGATAGACGGGAATTAATGGATCTTGTTGAAAGAATGCAAAGTGCATTTACAACTATAGCTAAATCTAAAGTACCAACGATTGCATTAGCTCATGGGTTTTGTATAGGTGGTGCTACAAGTTTAGTCTCTGCTTGCGACATTAGATTAGCTACCAAAGACGCAAAGTTTTCTATAGGCGAAACAAAGCTCGGTTTAGTTGCTGACGTAGGGGTTATTCAGAGGATGCCAAAAATTGTATCAAGTGGAGATATGAACGAACTTGCACTTACAGGTAGAGTTTTTGATGGTGAACACGCTGAGAGAATTAGATTTGTTAGCAAGGTATATGAAAACCCAGATGAGTTATTTGAGGCAGGAGAGAAGCTTGCCAATGAAATTTCATCCAACTCCAAAAGAATTGTACAGGCAACCAAACAAGCACTAGAAAAAAGTTCTAATTTAACAGTCGACCAAGGACTTGAATATGCAAAGCTTTGGAGTACTTCATTCTTAGTCTCAGAAGACCTCAGAGAAGGCGTAATGGCATTCCTTGAAAAAAGGGATCCTAAATTTAATGAATAGAATTATAGGTTGAAATAGCAAACCTATCGGTCATTCCTGCAACGTAGTCTACTGAGTTTGCAATATCGCTTTGATTTTGAGCATAATTTTCTGGCAGTTTGTCAGGATTTTTTTCATAATATACTACTAAAGCCTCAACAATATTTTTTGCTTCAGACCTCTGGGCTAAGGTTTCTTCTCTCAAATAAACTTTATCAAACATAAACTCTCTCAATTCATGCATCACTTTTAATATTTCATCGTCCATTTGTAAACTGCCACCTGAAGAAGCCTTAAAAACACCCGAGATTAATGAATTGATCCAAGTCTTTCCCGGTGAACCTAAAACAGAAGTAATGCTCTTTGGTATCTCAGATTCTCTTAAAACACCAGCTCTAATTGCATCTTCTACATCGTGAGACAGATATGCAATTCTATCAGCAAATCTACAAATTAAACCTTCAGGAGAAAAAGGTGGTTCTTTATATCTCCAAGGATGTTTTTCAATACCATTTATAGTTTCTTTTGTTAGATTAAGAGGTTCTATTACAGACAACATTCTTACCGAGTTTTCAGAGTGGCTCCAGCCACCGTCTAGCATTTCATTCAATACATCTTCTCCGGTGTGTCCAAATGGTGAGTGACCTACATCATGTCCTAAGCAGATTGCTTCAGTCAAATCTGGATTTAAACCTAATGTTTTAGCAATAGATCTACCAATTTGGGTTACGTTAAGTGTATGAGTCATTCTTGTTATAAAATGATCTCCATCAGGATTTATAAAAACTTGTGTTTTATGTTTTAGTCTTCTGAAAGTTTTTGAGTGAATAATTCTATCTCGATCCCTCTCAAAACATGTTCTGAATATATCTGGTTCTTCATCCAAGTATCTTCCTAAAGACTTGGAAGCAAAAGTAGCGTTACTGGATAGGGTAACGTGTTCATTCTGCTCTCTCCATATCCTGTCTCTAAGGATGAATGAATCGTTCATACAATTACTTTACAAGTTGTAGCTCTCTAGTAAAGAGCTTAATTCCATCCAGTCATTTAAATCTTTTGTTCCAGAAACTGGTCTATTGTAAGGGCGAACAAATCTAAGAATTAATTTTTCAGGAACATGCTTAACAAAGTTTTCTAACTGATGAGGCGCATCATCAATATATACATCACAGCTTATATTCCACTTATCTTCAATAAAATGGATTTCTTTAGTAGGGATTTTATTTTCTCCAAGCCAAATAAGTGTATCGTGTATTGACCACCATGGTTTAGAGGACAAGATTACAATTTCATGTCCTGCCATGGACAACTCAACTAGTACCTCAACTGCATTGTCGTATGTTCTTAAATTTCTAAATATAGAAGATCCATTAAAATTTTTTGCCCAATTCCAAAAATCAATTTCTTCCTCGAAGTGAGTGAGAGGTTTTGATAAGCCCCATTCAGTAATATCTTTTTCTAGAATCTCTTTACCGAAGTCTTTTTTGTATTGAGATGTCCATCCATGAGTAAAGTCTGCTACAACTCCATCTAAATCAACACCTATTCTCATTTGACTTAGTCTAATTGTATGATGCATTATGGAAAGTAAAAGATAGTAACATTTATTAATATGCAAGAAGCACTTTACAGAAAATATAGACCAAGCTCTCTAGAAGAGTTAGTTGGGCAATCTGATGCTGTGCAACTTATTAGTGAACAAATAAAAAATAATAACTTAGGTCATGCGTACTTATTTTCAGGACCAAGAGGGGTTGGTAAAACTTCTTTAGCACGCATCATTGCGACAACAATTGGATGTGACCCAGTATTTGATATTACAGAAATAGATGCAGCGTCTCACAATAAAGTAGATGATGTTCGAGAGCTTAATGATAGTGTTAATTTTATTGCAAGCAGTCCAGGGAAAAAAAGAGTATTTATACTAGATGAAGTTCATATGCTTTCCAATGCTGCTTCGAATGCGTTTTTAAAAACTCTTGAAGAACCACCCGAGCATGTAATTTTTATTCTTGCAACAACTGAACCAGAAAGAGTAATTGAGACAATTAGAAGCAGAACGACACAGATAGCATTTAAAAGAATAAAAAATGCTGACATCATAACTTCACTTGAAAAGATCAGTAAGTCTGAAAAGATCAAGTTATCTAAAGCTGTTTTAGAGTACATTGCCAATCAGAGTGATGGTTCACTAAGAGATGCCATTAATCTTTTTGAACAGACTTTTTCAACATTTGGCAATAAAGCCACTATGGAACAACTTTATAGTATTTTAGGAAAGGTTACGATAACTGATTTACTTCAAATATTAGAAGCTATGGGAACTCAGGATACTGCAACTGTTCTCAAAGTGCTAAGAGCAAATTATAAAAACGGATTACAGGCAATTGATATCTTAAATTCAATAACAGATCTTTTTAGAAATTTATTTTACTTTAAGTATCTGCCTGAAGATGAAAACTTCACCTCATTGAGTGATTCTGAAAAAGAGTTAATTAAAAAGTCTAATGATATTATTTCTGCAAAAGATTTATCAAGAATTTTAGATATGCTTGACGAGATTAACCAAAGTATTAAAACTTCACCGTCACAAGAATTAAAATTAGAACTATTTTTAGTAAAACTTATTAAACCACAATTGGCTACAGATATTAAGTCTGTGAGTAGAAGAGTTGATATGCTAGAAGAGCACGGTGTAACAGGAAAAATTTCTGAAAAACAACAAACATCTTCAGATAAAAAAAAACTAAGTAATGAAAAAGTAGTTAAAGATAAACCTACAAAAGAAATTACTAAAAAACCAATTGTTAAAAATGATATTGAGAACTTTGATGTTTATTGGCCAAAAATTCTAGAGGAGGCAAAGGCGATTCTTACACCAAGAAAATACTCTTACTTAACACTTGTAAAACCTGAGGTTTTAGATTCAAATAATTTAACTCTATATATAGATAGTGAAAATGAATATTTGATATCTGAACTTCGCAAGTCAGATGAAATTATTGAATTAATTAAATCAAATGTTACCCAGAAAATGGGAGTAGAAGTAACTGTTACAATTCAACCGCATGAAGGGCTTCAAAATAATAATCAAACAAATAAAGATGTACAAGGTAACATTAGTGAAATTTTTGATGTTGAGAATATTGATTAATTTTCTTTAAGATTTAATTCACTTAACGCAACTGTTATTCTTCTTGAGCCTTGATTTTGAGCACTTTTACATAATTCAATAAAGCTCCTTAACTCACCAGTTCGAAATTTCTTTAACTCATCACCAGATTCAATTTTTGTGTTTCTTTCTCTTTCTAAAAGTTTTATTTCTATCTCTTTTGCTCTGGCTAGGTAAGTGCTACTAACCTCGAATAAAGTATCTACCCCATCAGCTATTGGTGGGTTGATGTGGCCCATAAGAACATCAATGTACTCTTTTATTTCATCGTGCAAATCTTGGGCACTAGAAAGACCTTTTTTTAATGGAAACTTTTGCATTATCTTCTTTTAGCTATATTAATATACTCAAAGTTTAGCAAGCTTAATGAGACAAAAATCACTACAGGTATAAGTAATAAGCTGAAAATTAAATTTAATATTCCAGAAAGTGAAAATGCGATACCAAAAACAAAATAAACCAAAACAAGAATCAAGGTAATTTTAGAAAACTCAACTACTAAATTTTTATTAAAAATTTTTTCCGAATTAAATTTAATCGATACGAGTAGCACTATGCAATATATGTATAAGGAGAAAATTATAATCCATGCATATGTCTGAGAATTACTTGCAGCATTAAAAAGTATGATTGAAGTTAAAAGAGTAATAAAGCTACCCGTCACTACAGGAAACCAAAATTTTTGCTGGACATAATACGATCTTGTAAGAATCTGGTTGATAGACCAGGGAATTATTGCAAGAGAAATAATTACAAATACTCCGCTAACTCTAGCTGTATCTGTACTTGTAAAAGCTCCTCGTTCATAAATTATTTTTATTAAGTAATCTGCATTTAAAATTGCACCAACCATCAACGACCCGCCAATTAGAAACAAATAAGATAGCTGTTTTTTTACTATTTTAGATAATTCATCAATTTCGTTTTTTTGATAAAGCCTAGAAAGCAACGGATAGCTTGCCACTCCAACTGCCTGAGCAATAATACCAACCGGAAGAAGGGCTATCCTCCTTGCGTATCTAAATGTTGCAACACTTCCAGCCGTAAGAAATGTACCAAAAATCCTAAATAGCTGCTCATCGATTACTGCAATTGATTGACCAATAATTAATGGGAATGAAATAACAATGTATTCTTTTAAGTGTTTTATTTTTGGAAAAAGAAAATAGAAATTTAATCCTGATTTCTTTGCACCATAAATCTGAATTATAAAATGACCCATTATTGAACCAATTAATGTTCCAAGAGCAAAACCTTCTACAGTAGCTTCGGGGGATGATGAATTTATCCATCCAAATAAAATAATCGTTGAGTTATAAATTACTGGCGCAAACGCCGCATACTTAAAGCTGTCATGAAAATATTGATATGACATAAGTATTGCTCCAATAAAGAAAAATACCTGGCTAAAGACAATTGGAGTAAATACCTTTGTAAAAAAATCTAATGACTCGATCTCTAAAAAATCTGCAAATTGAAATCTGAAAGAATATGTTATCACTGAAAAAAGTACAAAAACTATTGAAAGCCCGTAAAGAATTGAAAGGAAATATTTTTCTAACTCTCCTTTGTCTTTCTTACTCATTATTGGTATTAATGTAATTGCTAGATAACCTCCAGCAGAGAGATAAAAAAGAAAGTCAGGAATTATAAATGCTAAGTCCAATGTATCTGCAGCTTCAGACACTCCTGCCCAATTAGCTAGAAGTATTTCCCTAAAAAATCCAAGCATTCTACTTGCTGCATAAGAAAAAGTTATTATTGAGATAGATCCAATTAATTTTTTATAATTTTGCATGTAACTCTTTCATTTTAGATAGTAATTCATAGGGAACCTTTATTGGGGAATTTTCGTACCCTTTACCCAATAGATTGCTTGGTTTCCTACTTCCATGAAAATCACTACCACCTGATACTAAAAGTTTTTGATTTTCACACACATCTAGCAATGTATTGATGGTGTTATGAGAGTATCCTGGATAATAAACTTCAATTCCGTCAATTTCCATATCTTTTAGTGTTCGAATATAATTATGAAATTTATTATCTATCCAGTTGTCTGACTTTGAATATAATTTATTGCTCATAAGAGTATGAGGATGAGCAAGAAACACTAAGGATTTTGATTGCTTTGCTAACTTTATAATTTCTTTTATACCCAACTGGTGATTATCAATCCCATCTATTTTTCCATTACCAAGATATTTTGAAAAAGCCTCAGAAATGTTTGAAACATAATTTTTTTTAACCATAAGTTCTGCAATATGAGGCCTTCCAGGTACTTTTGTCTCTAAGCTATCAAGATCTTTTTTATCAATATAAATTTCAAATTCTTTCAAATTATCAATAATTGAATAATTTCTTTCAATTTTATTTTGCCTCAATTCTATGAGTTTTTTATCTAGGGGAGACTTTTCATTAAGAAAATATACCAACAAATGAGTACCACCAAATTTATTAGTATCATCAAGAAGATCCCAACTTACACTTATTTCTACGCCTTGGATTATCTCAATATTGTTTTGTTGAGGAACCTTGGTGAGGTATTCATGGTCTGAAATACAAATAGCCTCTAATTGTAGTTCAATAGAGGATTCAATAATAGCTTCAGTTGAATCGGTTCCGTCAGAATTTACTGAGTGAACATGTAAATCTATACTCATAAAACAAGAGTACTAGGGTCTTTAATTCTTTAATAAATTAATTAGAATGTTTCCAATGAGTTTAATAGTACAAAAATTTGGTGGTACGAGTGTTGCAGATACAGATTCACTTAGAATTGTTGCTGAGAGAATTATCGATTGCAAGAAAAACGGTAATGACGTAGTAGTAGTTCCATCTGCAATGGGTTCAAGTACAGATGAATTAATTCAACTTGCAAATGATCTCTCAGAAAACCCAACACCAAGGGAACTGGACATGCTCTTGTCAGCAGGTGAGAGAATCACAATGTCTTTATTATCAATGCATCTTAATAGTCTTGGATATAGTTCTTTTTCTCTTACTGGTTCGCAAGCAGGGATAATTACAACATCTAGACACGGACAAGCTGAAATAGAAGAAATAACTGGTGAAAGAGTTAAAGAAGGCTTAGGTAACGGAGACATTGTAATTGTTGCTGGGTTTCAGGGATTTAACAGAGACACTAAAGAAATAACAACTTTAGGTAGAGGAGGTTCTGATGCGACTGCAGTTGCACTTGCTGCTGCTCTTGGAGCAGAGAGGTGCGAAATATTTACTGATGTAGAAGGAGTATTTACTGCAGACCCAAGAGTGGTCAACTCTGCTGAATTAATTCCAGAAATTACTTATGAAGAAATGTTAGAAATGGCTTCTTCAGGCGCTGGAGTTTTAATGGCTAGGTCTGTAGAATTCGGCAGAAGGTATAATGTACCAATAATTGTAAAATCAACATTTACAAATAATGAAGGTACTGAAGTAAAAGAGAAAGTTATGGAAGAAGCATTAGTTAGCGGAGTGACTCATAATACTAAAGAAGTTAAATTTACTCTTTTTGAGGTACCAGATCAACCTGGAATTGCAGGAACAGTTTTTGGTTCACTATCCGAGATCGGTATCAATGTAGATATGATTGTCCAAAATGTGTCCAAAGACTCTATAACTGATATTTCATTTACCGCACCTACTGAACAAAAGGATGCTGTTGAAGACATGTTAAAAAATATTGCTACAGAACTTAAAGCCAAAGGTTATGATGTTGATGAAAATGTCGGAAGAGTTTCAATAATCGGTGCTGGGATGAAATCAGAATCAGGAGTTGCATCGAAAATGTTTCAAATATTAGGGGAAAACTCAATAAATATTTCAATGATTTCAACATCCCCTATCAGAGTTTCTTGTGTAATTGAAAGTAAAGATATAAACGCTGCTTTGGGAGCTTTACATAAGGAATTCATAGAAAAAGAATGAAGATAGCAATTGTTGGTGCAACAGGCCTTGTTGGCACAAATATTATAAATTTATGTGAACAATATTTCGATGTAGATGTTGAATACTCACTCTTTGCCTCAAAATCCTCAGAAGGAAAAAAAATAAAAATTAACGACAAAGAAGCAATCGTTAAAGAACTCAATAAAGAAAATATTGGAGAATACAACATTTCACTATTTTCAGCTGGTGGTGAAAGATCAAAAGATTACGCACACAATTTTATAGACAACGGGTCGTTTGTAGTAGACAATTCATCTGTTTTTCGAATGAACGATGAAGTTCCTCTTGTTGTGTATGGAATCAATGAAAACATAATCTCAGAAGAATCAAAACTGATATCTAATCCAAACTGTACAACAATGGGATTAGTAATGGCTTTAAAGCCCTTACATGATAAGTACACCTTATCTTCCATGACTCCTGTTGCTTATCAGGCAGTATCTGGATCAGGAGCTGAAGCTATAAAATCATTAGAAAAAGAGACTTTATTAGGTGATAAATTAGATGCAAATTATCAACAAGCTTATTATTCAAATCCAATAGCTCAGAACGTTATTCCTCTTGCAGGAAGCTTAACTGATAATGGATATTCTGACGAAGAAATGAAATTTGTGTATGAATCAAGAAAAATACTATCAATTCCAGATTTAGTCGTCGAACCTTCTAATGCAAGAGTTGGAGTAAGAACTGGTCATGGAACATTTTGTTCTGCAGTATTTGAAAATGAAGTTGATATAGAGGAATGCATTGATTTACTGAACAATTTTGATGGTGTAGAGGTATGGAATGAGTCATTACCAACACCAATAGATGTTGAAGGTAAAGATGAGGTCTTAGTTTCGAGACTTAGACAAGGTCTTTCATCAAAAAAGATTTTAAATTTTTGGGTAGTCTCTGACAATCTTTTAAAAGGAGCTGCTTTGAATGCAGTGCAAATAGCTAAGTTTGTGGAAAAATTATGATTTCTATGAATGAGAAATTAGCTAAAAAACATAGAAAAATATTAGGGCCCCTTGGAAGGTTATTATTAAAAATTTTTAGATGGGAAATTAAAGGAAAAATCCCTGATTTGGAAAAAATGATTCTTATAGGTATTCCTCATACAGCTATGAGAGATGCTTGGTACGCACTGTTAGCAGTATGGGCATTAGATTTAAAAGTTAATTTTTTTGGAGCAGCTTGGGTTTTTACAAGGCTTCCAAGTTTATTTACGATATCTAAAAATTTAGATAGGCAGGGAATTCCCTGGCCATTTTGGTGGTTACAAAAGTACTTGATGCTAAAACTTGGAGGCATACCTGTTTATCGTGTTAACTCCAAGGGACTTATAAGAGGAGCTGTTGAAGAGTTTAAGAATATAGATAACTACACTTTAGTTATAGCACCAGAGGGAGGGGTTGAGCCTGTTAAGCAATTTAGAAGTGGTTATTACTACTTAGCAAAAGGACTAAACATACCATATGTGCCTATTGAGATTGATTTCAAAAATAGGTGTTTTGCAATCCAAGACCCTAAATATATAACTGGAACATTTGAACAAGAATCACAAAAAATAGCGGGCTTATTCAGTGGAGTTGAAGGAGCAACTAGAACTTTTAAAATGTTATGAAGAATGGAATAAACAGACTCAATATATAGTTACCAACTGGTATCTGTTTTAATCCCAATAAATTAATTCCGACACCCACAAGCAAAACTCCACCAATACTGGCAATTGAATCTGCTACAACTTGGTCTATCGATCCTCCAAGACCTAATGCGCACAATGTAAAAAATCCTTGATAGAAAAGAATCGAAATCCCGGAATACCCCGCTCCTTTGCCACCGCTTGAAGTCAGAAAAAGTACTAAAAAACAATCGAGTGCAGTTTTAATTAATAGTAATTCTATATTCCCCTCTACAACGTCGAGAAAAGGCCCAACAATTGCTAATGGACCAGTAACTACAATTAGCGATGCAGTTAAATAACTTTCAATAAACTTGCTTTTTTCTGAATTATCTTTTTCAAATTTATTATGTAGATACTCTCCAAAATTTTTTATTCTATCTTCTATCCTTAAGTAAGAACCAATAATTGCCCCAATTAGTACCGCTACCAATGTGAGTAAAAATTCGGGACTTTTTAGCGACTCTCTTATTCCAAGTGTAAGAACAAGAAGACCAAGAGGTAATAAATTGTTCTCAAAATTTTTAATTTCTTTTTTAATAAAAAATCTTGTTAAAATTCCAACACCAATTACAGCAAAAGAATTTATTAGTGTACCTATTCCCGGAATCATTATTCTTTAAAATCAGTATGACTTTTGCTGGGAGTAGGTCCCTCTTGCCCCTGATACTTGCTCCCATAAGTTTCTGTCCCGTATTCAGATTCTGATGGCGAATTCAGATAGTAAAAAGAAATTTGGCCTATTTTCATTTCTGGATAAATTTTTATCGGAAGATTTGCAACATTTGAAAGTTCAAGTGTTAAGTAACCAGAAAATCCAGGATCGACAAAACCTGCTGTAGAGTGAATTAACAAACCAATCCTACCAAGAGAACTTTTTCCTTCGAGTCTTGCAACTACTTTATTTGAAAGAGATATTTTTTCAAATGTAGTTCCTAGTACGAACTCACCAGGGTGAAGCACAAACGGCTCTTCAATTGAAGCGGTGATAAGTGTAGTGAGGTCATCTTGTTGAGCTTTTGGATCAATATGTGAATATTTATGGTTTTCAAAAACCCTAAAATCTGAACCTACCCTTAGGTCTACACTTGAGGGTTGAATATATTCCTCAATCAACGGAGATATCTCTATATCATTATTCTTTATTGAGCGTTTTATGTCTGTATCCGATAACATTCTTCCCTTTACTCTTTGAATATATTAATCATTCTATAAAAAATTATCTGTTTATCAAAGATGCAATAGACCACACTGTTATCAAAAAACCAACGGAAGTTAAAAAAACAGTTCTTCTTAAATACATATTTTCTCTTTTATGATTTTTATTAAAAAAAGCAGCAAGATTTCCTGCAACCATAGCCGCCCCCACACCTAATAAGAGAAGAATAATTGTTAAATCTAATGCAAATGGATCATTCATAACTTATATTATGATAATGAATATGTTCAAAGCTAGTGAAGTGATAGAAATATTTTTTAAATATGGCATTTCAAATTCAAAAGATGAAAGCAAATATGACATTTCGGAGCTTGATGGTATTACAAATACAAGCTACTTAGTAAATGTAGAAAATGATAAGTATGTTCTGAGAATACCTGGTAATAATCCAGATGTAATAAATAGAAGTTCTGAAAAACAAAACACAAAAAAAGCACAGGAATGCGGATTGACATTACCTTATTTAATTTTTGATGAAGATACAGGAATAAAAATTTCAAAATTTTATGATATTTATACCTATAAATCTTCTGATTTTAAAAATGAAAATATGAGGAAGGAAGCTTTTAAGAAACTTTTTGATTTACACAATTCAGGTTTAGTTTTTGAAAAAAACTTCTCACCATTCAATGTATTTAATGAAATAGCAGATATTTCCAATTCATTAGAGAAAGAAGCTAGAGAAGTTGGATTTGAGATTGTTAACAAAATTAAAGAAATAGGGATTAACAATAGTCCATGCCACCAAGATCTTTATTCAGGTAATTTTGTTATATACAAAAATCAAACTTACTTAATTGATTGGGAGTATTCATCGATGGGAGATAAATTTTTTGATTATGCAGACTTATTTTGGCAAAATGAGTTTGATTTAGATAAAAGTATACGTCAAGATGCGCTCAAAGAAATTGGAATACATAAAAATGATGAAATTGAAAAGTTCGAATATTTTGAAATATTATCAATGATTACATGGGGATTGTGGGCTTTAAAACGCTCTCCTGATGATAATGATGGTAAGAGTTCATTATTAAAAGCAATTAAACTCAGTGTTGATAAAAAACTTTAAAAAGATTCTCAATTAATCATAGAATTCCGTTAGAATTTCGCAGTTAGGAAAAAAGGAATAAAATTTAATTTATGGGATCTTTGATTAAAAAAAGACGCAAAAAAATGTCAAAACACAAGTATCGTAAGCGTCGTAAATCAAATAGACACAAGAAGAAAAGCGGTTAGTTAAATTTCTCTTTCTTCATTTAAGAAATCTTCAATTTGTTGAACAAGGTTATCTTCTGAAAAATTATCTTCGATACTGACATCAGCTTCTTCTAATTTAGAAACATATTCAGCTAAGTCCTGTGAGTTTTCCATAGCTTTGTTAATTTTAAGTTCAAACTGTTGTCCTTCACTTTGAATCCCAGAATCATCAATATCAATTTTTAAAATATCAGAAGTTTTATTAAGAAGAGCACTCATTCCTTTAGGATATCCACCACTACTTAAATAATGAGGTACTGCTGCCCAAAGTCCTGCTGTCTCAATTCCATTATCTCTTAAAGTTTGACCGACAACACTTGTTATACCAGTAGGGCCAGAATAATTCGGATTAAAAACATTGTACCTTGAATGAAATGTTGGATCACCACTAACACCAAATATTGGTACAGGTAGTGTATGCGCAACTTGTCCAAAAAAAGCCCCTAGCGTAACAGCTTTTTTTACCCCAAGTTCTAATAGGGTATCTGATATATTCCTAGAATAATCTTTCCATTTCATGGACGGTTCTTCACCAAAAACTAAAATCAAGTCACTTTTTAACTTATAATCTTCAATTGAATAGAAAGAAGTTTGAGGCCAGTGAAAATTTCTTTCTCCAAAGTCTTTTACTTCAACAATTGGTCTTCTCATTTGGTAGTTGTAGTAAGAATCTGAATTTAATTCTGCAAATGGCTCTACATCGTAGATACTGCTTAAATTTTCGACACAACCAGTAGCAGTGTTACCAGCGTCGCTCCAACCTTCGAATGCAAGTATTGCAACAGGTTCTGATAAAAGTGGCTTTCTATACCAAACTACATCTTCCATAATTGAAGAATAATGTTGCGGTAGATTTATTTAAGATTAATTTTTAGAGTTTTCTTGAAGAGTTTATTACTACCGAAATGCTAGAAAGAGCCATTGCTAATGCTGCCAAATTAGGTGTAATTAGGCCAACAACTGCCACAGGTATCATTAGTGTGTTATAAATAAAAGCAAGAAAAAGATTTTGATATATTCTATATTTTGATTTTTTTGAAAGATTAAATATTTCACTCAGAGTTTCCAAACCTCCCTTGTGAATTAATATGTCTCCAGAAACTTGTGCAATTTGGCTACTTGAAGAGGTTGTTACTCCAACATCCGCCTGTTTAATTGATGGTGAATCATTAATTCCGTCACCAACAAAAATTACTCTGCCATCTTTTTGAATATCTTTTACAAAGTCAAGTTTTTCCTCAGGGCTTTTATCAGAATAAAATTCTTTTATATTTTGTTTTTCAGCAAATTTTTCTACATTAACTTTTTTATCACCAGACAGAATTATGATATGTTTCTCTTCTTTAAGCTCCCCTAAAAAATTGTTAGATACGGATGATTCTTCTTCTAAGAATAAAAAATAATCCTGATCATTTATTGAAACTTTAAGAGAAGAGTCATTTTTCTCTTTGTTTTTTTCAATTTTAATGAGTTGTTCTTCAACAATACCTTCAATTCCAACGCCGGGTTTTTCTTTTATATTTGAAGCAGGAAGAAGTGTTAAATCCTCTAACTCTGCTTGATACACAATACTTTTTGCAATTGGGTGTTGAGAATAGTTTTCAAGACTTGCAATCAACTGCAAAACAGTACTTCTTGGAGTAGTTTCATTGGGCATCTGAATTTCCCTGATTTTAAAGATACCGGAGGAAAGAGTGCCAGTTTTGTCAAAAACCATTGTATTTATGTCTCCAAACTTTTGAAGAATATCAAAATTCTTAAAAAGAAAGCCTTTTAGTTTGCTAACTGTTGCAGTTTTAAATAAAACTATTGGGGTTGCTAGTCCCAGTGCACATGGACATGCAATAACTAATACAGCTATTGCATTTTTTAAGGCGTCTATCAAGGCAACATCTTGAATTAGAAACTTGAAGACAAAAGTGCTAAAGCTTGTAAATAAAACAACCGGTACAAAATACTGTGTAATTGTGTCGAGTGATTTTTGAATATCTGGCTTAGTTCCCTGAGCATTTCTGATTAAGTCTTCGATAATGTTATAAGTTGATTTTTGGTAAGATTCTTTTACTTCAATCTCTAGATTTCCTTGTAAATTAATACTTCCTCCAACAACCTGATCTCCTTTTTCCTTCGTTAAAGGAATAGACTCTCCAGTAAGAAGGCTTTCATCAACAGTAGTTTCACCTTCAACAATCTCACCATCAACAGGAATAATTTCACCGACCATTACATTGAAACGATCTTTTTCTTGAACATCTTTTGTAGGTATTTCAATTCTGTCTTCATCTCTATTTACTATCAAAGTTTTTGGCATACGACTTTTTATTGACTCTGATGTTTTCACAGACTCTTCTATTACTCTATCTTCTACTGCCTTACCAATAAGTAAAAAAGACACAATAAAAGCTCCAGTATCAAGAAACATTTTATTTTCACCCGATGGAGAACCTACTGAAGAAACCAGCTCAGCTGGTAATAGAGAAATTAACAAAGAGCTTAAACTTCCAAGCGAGATTAAAGTGTCCATATTGAAATCAAGATTTTTAATTTTTTTAAACGCAGATATATGGAAATTTCTTCCAAGAACTAAAATAACAAAAAAACCTATAAAGTAGGATATTAAATCTAAACCTGCTTCAAAAAAATACTTAAGAGAAACGGTCATTAATAATGAAGCTATTGGGGTAAAGATTTTAAATTTGATATTTTTTTTAATATTATCTTCAGAAGCTTCTTTTGCTTTATAGCCAATCTTATTTACCGATTTAATAATTTCATCAAAATCAATACTTTCATCATCTGTGATATCTACAATTGCAGATTTTAAAGGAAAGCTAACTGATGCGTCTAATACATGTTCGTTTTTTGTTAGTACTCGCTCAACTCTTGCAGCACAAGCCGCACAAGTCATACCATCAATATCTAAATTGACAGATTTAGATTGATTCGACAACTGTATAGCCTTGTTCATCGAGCATGTTAGAAACCAGAGACAAATCTAGATCTGAGGAAGACTTTACTTCTACTGATTTTTGATCAATATCAACGTTGACAGTTTCAACATTTTCGAGACTATTTATAGTTGACTCAATTGTTTCTTTACAGTGCCCACAACTAATTTCAGGTACAGTAAATTTTGTTTCCATAATTAAATAATAATAATGATGTGTTTATAAAATAAGCCCCTATTTTCATAGGGGCTTATCGGAAACCTCATGGGGGAGATTTCATTAGGGGGGGAATTTAAAACTTAAGCAGTTTCTTGGAGAATTCTGCCTCTAACTCTAGGATATTTCACTGGAGCGTGATTGAAGCAATGATCTCTTTTGTTATATATACTTAGTTGAGTACTGCAAGATTCATCTTTACATACTCTGCCCTGGTCAAAACTTTTTGATGGCCTTATTCCGCCCTTAATTTGACTAGCTTTTAATCCGTCTGTCATTTTATTCCTTTATATACTTTGTGAATATATTCACAAGCTTAACACTTTAATTTTAGATGGCAACTTTATTTTGACAAGTTTTTTTGGGATAAAAAGGCCTCATCGTTCCATTTTCTACCTAAAAAGTCCTGAACCATGTTTTCAGCAGGTACAGTTCCTCCAGGTTTTAGAATTTTATTTTTATAGTCAACACCAACAGAATTAGACAATACTCCTTCATTTTCAAATCTACTAAATAAGTCATCACCAATTATTTCAGCCCACAAATAACCATAATAAGCTGCATCATACCCACCAAGTAAATGTCCAAAAGCTGCTAGGTGATTTATATCTTTCGGATATGTTATTGTTGTAACTTTTTGAGCTTTATGTTCTACTTCTAAAAGGCTGTCTTTAAAGTTTTCACCATGTAAATGTTGGTCTGCAAGACCAAATGAAACCTGCCTGAGTGCAAGTAAACTAACTCCAATATTTTTTGATTTATTTAATTTTTCACATATTTCTTCAGCCAATGATTCACCAGACTCAATATGCGTTGAAATTCTTTTCATACACTCTACTTTCCATACCCAATGCTCCATAATTTGACTTGGTGCTTCAACGAAGTCCCATTCACAGTTTGCACCAACAAATCTCGTATATTTTGATTTTCCAATTCCGTTGTGTAGAACATGGCCAAATTCATGAAAAAGAGTTTCAACTTCATCGAAAGTCATTAATCCATCACCTGAGTTCGGGTTTGGAAAATTTGCAACCATTGAGCATATAGGCAACTCTTGTCTGCTAGATCCACCTGAAGATATATCGAATACTGCAGCGTGTGTAAATTTTCCTTCTCTCGGATAAAGGTCTAAATAAAAATATGCTAATTGTTGACCATTTTTTTCCCATAAAGACCAAAGCTCAACATCTTCATGCCATGCAGTTTCATTCGATTCAGATTTTATTTGCAAATCAAATACTTCTTCACAAACTTTAAACATTTCAGTTTTCACATCATGTATGTAAAAGAATTTTTTTAATTCACTATTCTCAATGCTGCTTACTTTACTTCTTTCTTTTGAAATGAAATAACGTATATCCCAAGGTGTTATATCAGAAATTTCGATGTTATCTATAGCAAGTTCACTTTTTTCAACTTCAGCTGCTTTTTGTAATTTTGGAATCAAGCTTTCATACATTAACGCTACATTTTTTGGTGACTTTGCCATCCTATTCTGTAATCTATATTCAGCCCAAGTGTTAAATCCAAACAACAAAGCCTTTTCATTTCTTAGTTGAACAGCTTCTTCAAGAATTGGACTGTTTTCTTTTACAGCTCGATTGTTAAAAGCCTTCCAAACAATTTCTCTAGTTGTTCTCACACTGCAGTTTTCCATAACAGCATTGATATCTGGATAGGCCATTGTTATAACAAAGCTATCATTATTTTTTCTTAAGTTTTTAAGTTCGTTTTGACTCAGGCCTTTTAGTTCACTTTCCAAAAACAAAACTTCAGTTTTATCTTTTGCAATATTTTCTGCAAAAGAAATACTGAGATCTATAAGCTTTTTTTCGATTTCTGTGAGCCTATTCTTTTTTTCATCTGATAAACCATGTCCTGCGTCTTTGAAGTCAATTTCTAAGTCCTTGAAAAATGTTTTCGATTCCTCATCTAAATTATTTGTTTCTATTTCTTTAAACTTTTCGTATAAATCTTGATCTTTAAATATTTCAAGTGCAAAATTTTGTATTTTTGAATCAGCTTCATTTCCAAAATCTCTTATCTTTTCATCCGGATGCACATCTCCCATAAAGGCAGTGCGTCCAGAAAGATCATAAATTGTACTCTCTAGCTCATTAAAATTCGATAAATCCATATTTTCAGAAGATTTAATATTACCAACCAAACCTTTACACTCTTCGATTGTATTTTTTAAGTCTTCTTTTAGTTTTTCTAAAGATATATCTGAATAATTGTACACTCAACTCCTTTAACTTTTTATATGATAGTATTTAGTTATGGAAATCAAACTTGAATTTTGTGTAGTTTGAAACTACACACCTCGTGCAGTTGGCACGATTGAAGATATCTTAGAAGTTTACGGTAACAAAGTTACAAACATTCAACTAATTCCAAGCGGTGGTGGAGTATTTGAGCTCCATTTAAATGAAAAATTATTATTTTCAAAAAAAGAACTTGGAAGACACTCAGAAGATGGAGAAATTCTCAAATTAATTGAAGAAGATCTTGGTTGAATTTACCGTTTGACTTAACCCTATTTGAAATAATTTTTATTGCAATTTTGCTTTTTATTGGTTCTGCCGTTCAAGGCGTTTTGGGTTTTGGCTTTGCGGTTATCGCTTCACCAATAATTGTTCAAATTGAGCCTCGTCTTGTGCCTCAACTGCTCGCGTTACTTGGTTTGCCGCTTGCTTTAAGAGTTTTTTACAGAGAAAAAGACGAAGTTGATTTATCTAAAGTCAAGCCATTAATTTTAGGCCGATTAATAGGGGGACCAATTGGACTCTTATTATTGTTAAACTTATCTGAAAAATATTTATCAATTTCTGTAGGGCTTATTGTTTTTATAGCAGGTGCAGGCTCTTTTTTTGGGTGGGAAATAAACAGAAATACTTTGAATTCCTTTTTTGCAGGTACTTTTTCAGGTATTTTTGGGATGATCGCAGCCATTGGCGGTCCTCCCGTAGCTTTGCTTTACAGGAATACTAAATCTCAGGAATTTAGGCCATCTCTCAATAGTGTATTTAGCATAGGCATTTTGATTACATTGTCTCTTTTAATTCTTAGTAGCAATCTTTATATTGACCATCTACTTTTATTTATGTTTTTTCTTCCAATTGTTTTGGTAGGCATAAGAGTTTCTAGCTCGCTTTTCTCAAAAGTCTCAGACAGTTTTATTGCCCAGTCAGTGACTTATTTTTCCATTATTTCTGGGCTTTATGTTATTTTGAGAAACATAAATTAGTTTATTTCAACTAGGGGGATTATTAACATATAAGCATATGTTTATGAACGCCATTATTGCCGGCTTGCTTTACTTCTTAAGTTTCCCTCCTTATGATTTTTGGTATTTAATATTTCCTGCACTTTATATTTTTTATTATTCATTGCTTTCAAGTAAAAAATCTTTTCTGTCAGGGTTTATCTTTGGGTGTGTTGCTTATGGTGTGATTCTATTAGGAATTCAATCAATAGGACTTGAAGCTTGGATACCGTTGACATTTTTAATGGGATTGATGTATGGAGTATTCTCAAAATTATTTTCATATTTAAATAAAAAATCTGGAAATAATTTCTATGTATTGTTGGCAGCGTTAGCAGTATTTGATCTGATCAGAGCATATTTTCCTTTTGGAGGATTTCCTTGGGGTTTTCCATCAACAGTTTTACTAACAGGCCCTATTGATAGCCCATTATTTTTTGAAGTACCATTGACATTCAGAAACTTTGGACCAACCGGATCTTCTCTTTTACTACAATCTCTTCCTCTGATAATTGCACTTGGTATTTTTTCAAAAAGCAAACCAAAAAATTATTTAAAGGATTACAGCATATTTTTAGCAATAATTTTAACAATATTTATTTCAAATTATGTTGTTAATGACTATCAGTACACTCAGCCAGAAACATCAGAACTCAATATCACAATCGTTCAAGGAAACAGTCCTTGTCCCGGTGCAAAAAACAGATGCATCAATGAAAGGCAAAAAATATATGATAGCCATTTAGCTCAAACTCAATCTCTCGAAGGGAATTTTGATTTAGTAGTTTGGCCTGAGAGCTCAACAGGATTTAATAATGATCCGGGAGTACATAGTAGAGTTCAAAATGACGTTTCTACCCAAGCTTTGAGATTAGATTCATATTTTTTAATTGGGGGAGACAGACCTGTACAAAAAGAATATTTCGAAAATTATGGAATCTTTATTAACAGAGAGGGAGAGGTTGTAGATCAATATTTAAAACAGCATCCAGTACCATTTGGAGAATATATCCCTTATAGAAAATATTTAGATTGGATTCCTCCACTAGCACTAGTTCCTCGTGACATGATTAGGGGAGGTGGTCAAAAAATATTTATGGTTAATGATACAAAAATATCAACTGTTATTTCATTTGAAGGTTCTTTCCAAAGATACATTAGGAACAGTGTCTTGGACGGTGCAGAGTTGGTTGTAATCCTTACTAACCAAGCAAGCTATGGAGAAAGCGGGATGTCGGACCAATTTATATTAATGTCCAGGGCAAATGCAATTTCAAACGAAAGACCAATTGTACATGCAGCAATTACAGGTAAATCAGCGTTCATAGATCACAATGGAAAAGTGATTTCTAAAACTGAATTATTTGAAACAACAACATTAAATGAAAAACTTGAAGTAAGACAAACAGAAACTCCGTACAGCAAATATGGAAATTATTTAAATTATATTTTTATAATATTTGGAGCCCTTACGTTTGTCAGAAGATTTATTCGTCAAGTTGATTAAATGGTAAGTTTTTCATAGCCACAGCCTCTATTACACCACTTTGGAAAACACGTAATCCAAATTTTGGAAGAATTGCAAATAAGTGATCAAAAATGTCTGATTGTATTCTCTCATAAGCAACCCACTCTGTTGTATTCGTAAATGTATATATTTCTATAGGAACTCCTTCAGGAGAAGAAGGTAATTGACGAACTAAAAAAGTCATGGTGTCAGTGTTTAAATCTTGACTTTGTTTCAAATAGTTCTCAACATACGCTCTATAAGTTCCGATATTTGTTAATCTCCTAGTTTCTAATTGGTTAGAAGACTCACTGTTTAATTTATTAAACTTTTCTAACTCCTCATTTTTTTCTGAAATATAGCTCTTAATTGGTGAAAGCTTTTGTAGTTCGACGGTTTCTTCTGCGGTTAAAAACTTGATACTAGAAATATCTATTAATATTGATCTTTTTATTCTTCTACCTCCATACTCAGACATTGCCCTCCAGTTTTTCACAGAAGTGTTAACAATTTTTGATGTAGGTATTGTTGTAATTGTTTTGTCCCAATTTTGTACTTTTACAGTGTGAAGGGCTATATCTACAACATCTCCATCTGCACCAAACTCGGGAACCTCAATCCAGTCACCAATTTTAATTATGTCATTTTGACCAATTTGGACTGATGCTACAAAAGAAAGAATTGTATCTTGAAAGACTAACAACAACACTGCAGTCAAAGCTCCAAGACCACTTATGTAGTAAGCTACTGATTGACCAGTTATTATTGCAAAAATAATTATTGCAATGAATGATGCGATAATTATTTTTACTATTTGAATATATCCTTTGATAGGTTTATTTTTTAATACATCAATATTTTCAGAAACTTTATTAAACACAGTGAGCATTTCAAGAATGGTAAGGCCGACAAACAAAGTCAGTAATGAATCAAGAAGTCTAGAAATTATTGGATTTGAAAATATTTCAAGATTAAATGTAGGAGATGAGGTCAAAAAAGTAAAAACTATAATTACCAGAACATATGAAAGTCGATTCAGAAATTTTTTTTCCAGAAATAAATCATCAATAAACGTTGATGTTCTTTTCGCTATTTTTTTTAATGTAGGAAAGAGGATGCTTCTCAATACAAAATAAGTAATAATTAAAATCCCAAAAATTATTGCAAGAGACGAGAGTTCAGAGGTTGATAAATTATTCATAGTTAAATTTTACCTTAAAATCCTTTTTGTTGGCTGACCCAAGGTTCAGGTGAATTATTTATGAATTCGTCAACACTTGGACCATTTAAATTTTGTAAACTTCTTTGGCCGACAATATATGAAATTACTAAAAGAATCAAGGTGCTTTGATTAGATGTTGTAAGTTTGATTACAACCAGTATTTCAGGATTGTTAAAGAAGTAAATTTGTAACCCAGCCTTTAGAGACAAATAAATGGTCCAAATAATAGCAACTTTTGTGTAAGCAGGGCGTACTTTTGGGTGAAAATACCACCCTTTAGGCCAATTCCTAAATGTTTTTGAACTGTATATCGTAAATGGCTTTCTTATCAGTATCGAAATTAATCCAAAGATTGCAATTGTTGCGTCTCTTATAATTCCAGGAATGAAAAATCCAGAAGCACTTCCTTGAAGTCTTGCTAGAAGTAGTGCAATAGCAGATCCAACAAATCCGTAAAAAACAAACTTTAAATCTTGTTTTCTTAGTCTTCTGTAAATTAGAAAAACAATTAGTAATCCAGCTGTACTAATGATCGCTGTATTTAAATCAACAAAGTTAGCCAACACAACAAAAAATACTGGAGCAATTACAGCATCAATTACACCTTCATTGTTTGGAAGTAAGTCTTTAACTTCTTCTCTTATTTCAAGAAATTTTGATTTAAATTTATCCAATTTATTGAAATTTATCTTTAAACGTTTTTTCGTCTACGTTTTTATTAACTTGATTTTCTAAATCTGGAAATTCTAATTTAAATTCTTTTTCAAGCTCTTTTTTTAATTCTTCAGCAGATAAATTGTTAAAAATTTCTTCTTGAATTTTTCTATATGCTGTATCTCTATCAACACCGTTGTTCACAAGATATGAAAGATATTTTTGACTTACAGATTTATTTTTTGCGTCTTCAAGGTTTACATTTATTTGTTCATAATTTATAACTAGGTGTTTTAGTATTGAATTCAACTCGATACTCATAAAAGTAATAAGGTGAAAAGCATCTGGGAGCATGATCCTTTCTACTGAGGAATTAGAAATGTCTCTTTCGTTCCATAAAACCATATTCTCTAAACTAGTA